>CAYVBI010000031.1:12502-13936 GCA_964448985.1 uncultured Dehalococcoidales bacterium | reverse complement strand
AACGGGCCGAAGGGTCAGGCCCGTAGGCCACCACATCACCCAGGCACCAGACGTGGCCGAAGCCGCCATGGTTATAAGCACCTTCCAATACAGCCTGAAAAGCCTCGAGGTTGCTATGGATATCAGCGATGACGAGGTATCTCATGGAAGCCAAATTATAGCATACACATGGTTGATGGACAGTTGTCTCATACGCTCAGAATCATGTATAGTGAACCTCAGAAAAAGACATCTGCTTAAGAGTTTCACAGCAAATGGTATTGAAGGATTAAGGAGATCGGTGAAATGAAACCACATATACCGGAAATGCTGCCTGTGAATTCATTAAATTGGATGGAGTTCATCCATTTAATAGGCGAGGCTAATCGCGAACTAGCACGTTACGACGGAATACTCAAAAGCATTATTAATCCGGCTCTTCTGCTAACTCCTTTTACGACCCAAGAAGCAGTGTTATCCTCGAGAATTGAGGGAACGCAGGCTACTTTAGAGGAAGTGCTGGAGTACGAAGCGTTGCCCAGAAAAAACGGGGCAAAATCGCAGGATATACAAGAAATTATCAACTACCGCAATGCACTTGAGTATGCCGTTGACTATTTAAAGAAAAAACCGATTAGTCTGAACCTTCTAAAAAAAATACATTGTGTATTGCTTGACAACGTTCGCGGCAGGAACAAGGCTAGAGGCCAATTTAGGGACAAGCAAAACTATATAGGCATAAACGGTACTCCCATTGAGCAGGCCAGCTACATTCCTCCACCACCAGAACGCTTAATGGAACTCTTAATCAACTTAGAAAAATACATTCATACTGACGAAAAGGACCCACTGGTTCAACTGGCCATCGTTCACGCACAATTTGAAATCATCCACCCCTTTCTGGATGGTAACGGGCGTATCGGCAGAATCCTGATACCGATATTCCTTATGGAGAAAAAGCTATTGAGCAGTCCGGTTTTCTATATGAGCGCCTACCTTGAAGCCCACCGAGAAACCTACTACGACAAATTGAACGTAATATCTAAGAAGAAAAAGTGGGAAGATTGGATCACTTTCTTCCTGGAGGCAGTCGTAGAACAAGCCCACAAGAACAGTGAGAAGGCAACCAGTATAATAAGACTATACAATGAAATGAAAGAACGGGTCCATGATGTGACTCATTCGCAACATTCTATACTAGTACTCGATCTACTATTTGAAAAACCACTTTTCAGTAAAGCGGAATTCGTAAAACGCCTCGGTATCCCTAGAACAAGCGCAGTGCGTATTTTGAACGAACTTGTCAGCAATGGAATTTTATCTGTTTTGCAAGAAGGTAAAGCAAAGCGTACATCAATTCTGCAATTCACGGAACTTACTAGAATAGTAAAGTAGTACATTCATTTACCATCAATGGCCTGTTATGTAGACTATGTACTATTATGCACCATTATC
>CAYVBI010000031.1:0-12402 GCA_964448985.1 uncultured Dehalococcoidales bacterium | reverse complement strand
AACCGTTATTGACCACTTTTGACCACTTTTGACCATTATCAACCGTTATTGACCACTTTTGACCACTTTTGACCATTATCAACCGTTATTGACCATTTTTAGCACGTAATCCAAATTCATGTACTACATTAAGCGGATTTGTGATACATTAATCTAGATTACCAGATTTGGCTACCGTTTTTATGTACCGTATCTTTAATTTTATAGTACGTCAAGGGCTTTCCAGACAATCGGTGCGACATTAAATGTACTATTTCGCTTATGCCTCCAATGTCAGCCGCAAGCAGATGGCCGAGCGCTGTCCCGATGCCAAAGCCAGGGCTGTAGCCACACTGCCCAATTTCAAGCTCGTTTTTAGCGGCTACTCGCGTTTGCGCAAAGGGGCGGTGGCCACAATCAGAGGTTCGCAGGGCGATAAGGTTATCGGCGCTGTTTACGAGATCAGTGAGGCCGGACTGCGCAAGCTGGACAAATATGAAAACTATCCCGTCGAATATAAGCACCTGGATGTGCGCGTTTACACCGACGGCGGCGATATGTACGATGCTATAACGTTCATTAAAGCCAGGCAAGAGGAGGAGGGAAAGCCTTCACCCGAATACCTGGCCGTCATACAACAGGGTTACCGGGACTGGGGCATTATCTGAGACAGCGGCCTAATTGCTTTCGGTGATGGTCACCTCGTTCATTTTATCGCCGTTAACCAGCTTTTTGAGGACGTCCATACCCTGCGTAAGCTGCCCGAAAACAGTGTGCTTGCCGTTCAGATGAGGTTGCGGCGTATAGCAAATAAAGAACTGGCTGCCGTTGGTATTGGCGCCCGAATTGGCCATAGACAAAGAACCGGCCTGGTGGGTGCGCGAACTGAACTCATCCTGGAATTTATATCCCGGCCCGCCGGTGCCGCTGCCGCTGGGGTCCCCTCCCTGCGCCATGAAATCAGGTATCACGCGATGAAAGGTCAGCCCGTTGTAAAAACCCTTGCGCGCCAGTGTGACGAAGTTGTTCACTGTGACAGGTGCGTCCTGCGAATAGAGCTCCAGCGCCAGGTCTCCCTTGGCTGTCTTGATCAGAGCGGTGTATTTTTTATTTACATCGATCGTCATGGGAACGGGTGAATTGTAACTTTTGGGAGATTGTGACGGCATCTTAATCACTCCTGTCATAAACAACGTTAGAATTAATCCTATCAGCACCAGCGCTATTATCGCTGGAATCACAATGGCCCTGTTTTTATACCAAGCTTTCTTTATTACTTTGTTTCTCTTGTTTCGTTTTTTGGACATAACAACTATCGCCTTCCTTCACATTCTGAATTTGCCCCGGTCATAAACAGGGTGCTGCCCTGCAGCAGCACCCCGGGATGTCCATTTCACAGGCTGATATTTTACCAGCTTCCGAATACCGATGTATAGCCCAGCGCCAGCCTTACCAGCATGTACCCCAGGAAGATGGCGCCCGATACAAATATCCACAGGCAAAGCATACGCCAGAAAAGACCCCAGGCCAGTCCCCAGGTAGGTTTGACATCCAGCTGCCGGTGATGATAGGCGTCGGGGGCCACGGTTGGTGTCACCGGCTGCTGCTGCATCGACATGCCTGTGACCATCGGGGCAGGGGTAGCTATGCCGGTTACGATCGGCATGTGGGGAATTTGTCGCTGGTTACTTCCCAGATGCGCTCCGCATGATACACAGAACTGCTGGTTGGCGGAATTCTGTGAGCCGCAATTCTGGCATGTTACCATCTGCTGCATATTTCACCGCCTGAGCATTACTTTCCTGCATTATATACGTGGTGCAACACTATGGCAAGACCCACCACCTGCCACGGCATAAGCCTGTGCTATAATCTCGGCATGCGCATAGCTGAAGCGGGTGAATTCGGCCTGATCGCGAGCATCGCCGCTCTGATCGAGGAAAAATGCCATAAACAAGCCTCTGCCTGGCAAGACCTGGTCATAGGCGTCGGCGATGATGCCGCTGCCTGGAAAACACGGGCGGGCGTTGAGCTTATGACGACGGACGTCCTGGTCGAAGGGGTTCATTTCGACTTCTCATATACGAGCTGGAAGGACCTCGGCTGGAAGGCCATGGCGATCAATATCAGCGACATAAGCTCAATGGGCGGACGGCCCCGGTATGCGCTGGTCTCGCTTTCCCTGCCGGGGCGGCATGCTGTCGAAGATGTGCTCCAGATGTATGAAGGCATGATCGAACTGTGTAATATGTGCGAAATAGCTATTGCCGGCGGCAATGTCTCGGCAGCGGACAAGGTCGCGATCAATATCAGCCTGACCGGTATGGCTGAAGCGCAACTCATGACACGCTCGTCCGCACGCCGGGGAGACAGGATTGCCATATTCGGTTATCCCGGCCTTGCTGCAGCCGGTTTGAGAGCATTACAGGGTAAAATCGAAGCCACCGGTGAAACAGCGCAGCTTTTAAAGACCGCCCTCCTGCGTCCCCTGCCTGATTTCGCCGCCGGACCGAGGCTGGCAAAGATGGGTGTCAGGACGGCTGTCGACACCAGCGACGGCCTGCTGGCAGACCTGGGCCATATCTGCCAGGCCAGTCGAACAGGGGCCGTTCTCCAGCTTGAAAAGTTACCCCTGCACCCGGCGCTTACCGCGTATTTCGGCGAAAGCGGTGTGGAAATGGCCCTTTGCGGCGGCGAGGATTACGGGCTCCTCATCGCGGCCGAACGGAATGTCATGAAAAAAGTCGCCGCTGCCTTTAATCCGCCACCGGTGATCATAGGTGAGATTACGGAGGGCCAGGCCGGCAATATTTCACTTATCAACGCCCGGGGTGAGGAGGTTTCATACGGACAGGGCGGCTGGGACCACTTCAGGCCAATGCTATGAATATCGATAACGGCAAGCTCAGCATTATAACGGGCAGCCCTGATCAGACGCGCCGGCTGGGCATGCATATCGGCCGCCTGGCGGAGGGCAACCATGTCTACCTGCTGACCGGCAACCTGGGCACGGGCAAAACGCACCTGGTCCAGGGGATCGCTTTCGGTCTGGGTATAGGGGAGTATGCCTGCAGCCCGTCCTTCATGATAGCTCGCGAATATCATGGCCGCCTTCCTCTCTACCACCTCGACCTTTACCGGCTGGACTATCTCGAGGAGATAGCCGGCCTGGGGCTGGATGAGTACTTCCGTGATGACTCTGTCTGCGCTATAGAATGGGCTGAAAAAGGCGCGGCTGTTTTGCCCGGGGATAACCTGACCATCAGCCTGACGCACCTGACGGGTGAAAAGCGCAGGATATCCTTCATTCCCCGCGGCAAAAGGTATGATGAACTGCTCGACCGTCTGAAAATCTCGCTGCAAAAAGACAGGGAAGATACATGGAACTTGCAATAGACACTTCGACATCCTGGGGCGGCCTGGCGATTTCGATCGAGGGCAGCCTGGTGGCGGAGCTGACCTGGAAACCAGGCCAGAACCATACTTCAGAGCTCTTCCCCAACATAGAGAGGTTGCTGCAAACGTCAAAATCGGATATCAAGTCCCTGTCTGCCGTGTTCGTTGCTATCGGCCCGGGCAGCTTCAACGGGCTGCGCGCCGGCATCAGCGCAGCCAAAGGCCTGGCCTTCTCCCTCAACTTACCGCTGGTAGGGATAAGCACACTTGAGGCCGAAGCTATTCCCTTTGCTTTTACAGGCCTGCCGCTGTGCCCTGTACACGATGCTGGCAGGGGAGAAATCGCCACCGCACTTTACTGTTATGCCGATAGCTGGCAGCAGTTAAAGGAGGAGCATCTCACCACCATTGAATCGCTCTGCGATGTTACGAGTAAAAAGACGATATTTTGCGGTGAGATAACTCCCGCAGCGATAGAGCATATCCGTGCTTCGCTGGGGGAAAATGCTTTAATTCCCGAATGGGACCAGCGCCTCAGGAGGCCGGGATATATCTCTTACCTCGGCTGGCAGCGGCTGAAATCCGGGCAAACTAATAGTCTGGCCGCACTGCAGCCACTTTACCTGAGGCAGCCTCCCATAACACAGCGAAAAAAGAAACACTGATTGCCGGCGCCGGTTAGTATGTCCCGGTCACATGCATCAGTGCCAGGATAAGCGAACCTGAAATTGATACCAGCCAGTCCAAAATTGCCGAAGCTGCAAGCAGATCATTCAGCCAATCAAGCACCGGGTAAATTTTGAGCAGCAACACCAGCAGCACCAACCCCAGCGCGGAGTTAATAATACCAAAGACGCCGCCCAGCGCACTCCAGATACATCCACCGTTCCATATATTGTCCAGCAAATGGCGCGGCAGCAGCAAGACCAGGTAAATGATGATATATATTATGGTCATGGTTACAACAAAAGTTAACAGGGCCCGCCACAGATGGTCCGAGGCAAAACTCATCCAGACCAGAACGTAAGCCGCAAACGCGCCCGTAATGGAAAGCGCGATGATAAATGCCAGCAGTCCGAAGAATTCCTTGGAGGCTCCCTGCTTCAGGCCGCCCAGAAAACTGAAGAACAGGATCAAGGCTACTATGATGTCGAGGATGATGCCTGCGTAAGTCGGGACTTCCATATTTTTAATCCTTCTATTTACTTAAGTAATAGTCTATAGGATTGAGCTGCCGACAACAATCCCCCTGTCTTTAAAGACCCGGGAATTTATCCATTAAATGAGAAATCCGGAACCGGATTCAATCCGAATTACTTCTCCCCGGGAATGGCAAAATAACTGCATTAAAGATAAAATAAATATCCGCTTACGGGCAATAAATGTATCTTGGAGAAGAAATGGAAAAGACACTTATATTAGTCAAGCCTGACGGCGTACAGCGATGCCTGTCCGGAGAGATATTATCCAGGTTGGAGAAGCGCGGCCTGAAAATAGTGGCGCTGAAGATGCTGCGCATGGACAGGGCACTGGCCGAGAGGCATTATGCCGTTCACAGGGAAAAACCTTTTTTCAAGGACCTGGTGAATTTCATCACTTCCGGTCCGATCATAGCAGCCGTGCTGGAGGGAGAGAAGGCGGTGGAGTCGGCCAGGCAGACCATGGGAGCAACGGACCCTAAAAAAGCGGCTCCCGGCACCATCAGGGCGGACCTGGGCATAAACATGGAGCACAACCTCATCCACGGCTCCGATTCCCCGGAGAACGCGGCAACGGAGATAGCCATCTTCTTCAGTCCGGAGGAGATTCTCAACTATACCAGGGACGTGGACAGGTGGCTCACTGGATAGTCAGCAGCCGCACGGCCTTGACGTAAACGCTTTCCAGGTCATAGAAGTTCCGCATCTCTTTTGAGAAAATGTGTATCACTACGCCGAGGTAATCAAGCAGTATCCAGCCTGAGTCGGAATCTCCCTCGCTGCGGTAAGGTAAGGCGGATTCCTTTTTGAGCGAATTCAATATCTCACGGTGGATGGCATCCACCTGGCGGTCGCTGTCACCGCTGCAGATAACGATATAATCCGTAAAGGAGCAGGCCTGCCTCATGTCCAGCAACACAACATCCTCGGCCTGCTTATCCGAGGCCAACTCGACTGCCCTTCGGGCTATTTCCAGTGGCTCCAGCTTTTACTCCTTGCTAGTACTAAAGTACCGTCTCTATGTATCTTTATACCTGATTATAGCACAGGCACGGCGCCCCCGGTAGCGGGAGCAATTTATATCCGGGCCATAACGTCAGAGTGATGACCGCATACGTTTGGGAATGCAGGAAGATCGGGGTTGACTTTTTCACAATAGTTGTCATAATTAAATCAGGCTAATTGCCTTGATCAATCAGATGGTGTGCCAATATGGATGCAAGCGCAAAATATGTTGGCTCTCGATAATCATTAATATAAGAGAAAATATCAACGGAGGTTGATAATGGTACAGCAAATTAAAGCTGACAAGGATTATACCCTTGTCACTCAGATTATGCAGGTGGCCGATATATTCGTTAAGGTGCGGGAGAGAGAACTGCTTCCGCAGAACCTGTCGGCAACCTCGGCAGCCATTCTTTTCCTTGTAGAAGCCATGGGCAAGGATGTCACCCCTGCCAGGATCTCCCGTATGCTCCTGCGCGAGCCGCATTCCATATCCGGTATCCTTATGCGCATGGAAAAACAGGGCTTGATCAAACGGACCAAGAACATGGAACGCAAAAATCTGATCCGCATCACCCTGACCGCCAAGGGGGAGAACGCCCTGAAGCAGGCCATGAAGAAAGAAGGTACCAAGCGTGTCCTGTCCAAGCTCAGCGCAGAGCAGCAGAGACAGCTTAAGGCGACCCTGACCATGCTTAAAGAGGCCGGCATGAAGGAGTTACACCTCAGCCCCAAGGCCCTGCCCTGGCCTTAACTTTAATTATATGATACTGCAGGCGCCCGCGCCGTATTAATTGCGGCCGGGTGCTTTGCTGTAATCACAGACCTGGAGATATGGATTGCCTTTATTATCGTTCCTATACGATTTTTCCTTTATCATCTCCGGGCCATTTGCTATAATTAGCATACTGTTTCTAATCAGGTAATATATGAAAGCACGATGGTGGCAAGGTAGCCTTCTCTACCTACTTATACTGGTGGCGTTGCTCGCCCTGGCATTCAGCTTCTTCCCCATTAACAAGGGGCCCAAGGAAGTCGATTTTTATACATTTATTGACAATACCAGGGGCGGCCAGATCAATACCATCCAGCAGGATGGCAACGCTATTATAGGGCTCAAGGACGACAAGCCGGTTGTCAAAGCTGCGTACGTGGGCAGCACCAAGGAACTGATGGACAGCCTCAAGGAGGCCGGCGTCAATCTGGGGGACGACGGCATCAAGTTCGATGTAAAGACCGGCGGCTTTGACTGGGGCAACATCATGCTGAGCTTTTTACCGCTCGTTCTCTTCGGTGCCCTGCTGTTCTTCCTATTCCGTTCAGCGCGCGGCGCCAATACTCAGGCCTTTAATTTCGGCAAGAGCCGGGCGCGTCTGGCGTCCGGCGATAAGCCGACCGTCACATTTGCCGATGTGGCCGGTATAGATGAATCCAAGGGTGAGCTTGAGGAAGTGGTGGAGTTCCTCAAATCGCCGCAGAAATTCCTGGCTCTGGGAGCCCGCATCCCCCGAGGCTTGTTGCTGATCGGCCCGCCGGGCTGCGGCAAAACGCTGGTCGCCAAGGCCACTGCAGGGGAGGCCGGGGTTCCCTTCTTCTCCATCAGCGGCAGCGAATTCGTCGAGATGTTTGTAGGTGTGGGCGCCTCGCGTGTACGCGACCTTTTCGACCAGGCCAAGCGCAATTCACCCTGTATTGTCTTTGTAGACGAGATCGATGCCGTTGGCCGGCACAGGGGAGCAGGACTGGGCGGCGGTCACGACGAACGTGAGCAGACGCTAAACCAGATCCTGGTGGAAATGGATGGTTTCGACAGCAACACCGGCGTTATCGTGCTGGCAGCCACCAACCGGCCGGACATTCTCGATCCCGCCTTATTGAGGCCGGGCAGGTTCGACCGCCATATCGTGATAGACCAGCCGGATATAAACGGCCGCAGCGCCATACTGGCGGTCCACGCCAAGGGCAAGCCGCTGGCCAAGGAAGCCAACCTCGATGTGATCGCCCGGCAAACCCCGGGATTCAGCGGCGCCGACCTGGCCAACCTGATCAACGAGGCGGCTATCCTGGCAGCCAGGCGAGATCGCAAAGATATCGGGTCAAAAGAGCTGGAGGATTCCATCGACCGCGTTATCGCCGGGCCTGAGAGAAAGGGGCGCGTTATTACCAAGAAGGAGAAGGCACTGATAGCCTACCACGAGACCGGCCACGCGCTGGCGGCCAAGATGCTGCCGGACGCCGACCCCGTGCATAAAATATCGATAGTGGCCAGGGGCATGATGGGAGGATGGACGAAATTCCTGCCCAGCGAGGAACGCCGCCTCGATACTTTCGAGCGCTCCAAGGACATGATGATCATCAGTCTGGCAGGCCGGGCAGCCGAGCAGGTCGCCTTCGGGGAACTGACGACTGGTGCGCAAAATGATCTTGAAAAGGTCACGCTGACAGCACGCCGCATGATTATGGAGTTCGGTATGAGCGAGAAATTGGGGCCGCGCACCTTCGGCAAGAGGGAGGAGATGATCTTCCTGGGCAAGGAGATACACGAACAACGTAATTACAGCGAGCGCTTTGCCCTGGAGATAGATCGCGAGATTGAGTCCCTGGTCAAGGAAGCCTACGCCAAGGCCGTTGATATCATAACCGAGAATATGCTACGACTTAAATACATCGCCGAGTACTTAATAGAAAAAGAGACTATAGACGACACCGCTTTTAACAAGCTAATGAGCGATCCGCTCCCGGCGCCCGGCCTCGAGGCCGCGCCGGCTTCCTGATATATCTACCTGTTCCGCTCTATTACGAAAGCCACCAGCGCCTTGAGCGACCGCCGCGCATCACAATCGGGAAGCCTGTCCAGCGAAAGGCTGGCTTTCTGAGAAAATCCCTGCGCGATGTACCTGCATTCATCTATAATCCCGGACCCGCGCACCTTCTCCACGGCCCCCGGCACAAGGTCTTTGCAGTGGTCAACGATAATAGCCTGGATTGTGCGGTCCTGCGGATACTTCTCCGCGTAAAGGATGGATGGCAGAGTGGCGGCCCCCTCGCTCAGGTCCGAACCCACAGGTTTCCCCAGCGCCGACGGATCGCCCACGAAATCAAGGATGTCATCGATGATCTGGAAGGCCAGCCCGAAATTGAGCGAATAGTCCTTGAGCGCCTGCACCTGTTCTTCAGGGCAACCGCTGAGCACCGATCCGCACTCCGACGCCATGACAAACAGACAGGCTGTCTTGTCGCTGATCCATTTATAGTAGTTATCTCTGGCCACGGCCAGGTCGAAGGTATGACTGCCCTCCCTGAGCTCACCGCCCGAGATGGTCATGAGCGTCTCCGTGAAACGCTTGATAACCCTCAAGTTATCTGTAGTCGTTGCCAGGCTGCCGGCCTTGGAGAACAAATAGTCCCCCAGTAAGAGGGCGCAGTTCTGCCCCCAGGTGCGGTAAACCGCCGGCTTGCCGTGGCGCATGTCCGCGTTATCGATGATGTCATCATGAACCAGGGTGCCGATGTGAAGCACCTCTGCGGCTGCGGCCATAGGGACAAGCAATTCAATATCATAGTTATAAAATTTGCTGCTGAGAAGCGTAAGCGCCGGCCTGACCCTTTTCCCGACTTTGAGCAGGGCATACTCGAGCAGTTGCGACAGCAGCGGTATATCGTTTCGTGCTATCTCCTCCAGCCTGGATTCCACCAGGTCAAGGCCGGGCTTTACAGGGGAGTAAATCTGCTCAAGATTCATGCCGTTTCGCTGCTCCCCAACCGCGCCATCTCTTCGTCCACCAGGCTATCTTCTAATTTGATGAACAGCGCCTGCGGTTGCGGCAGGGCCTGGCCCGGCTGCGGCACCTGCAGCTTCCAGCCGGCATCGCGCACATCTCCTTCGAAGCCCAGATAAGAGTGAAGCTTTTGCGAGGTGAAAGGCAGAAAGGGATAAAGCATTGTTTTCAACGCCGATATGGCGGCAATAGCAGTGTAGACCGATCTCCCGGCCGCCTGGCGGTCCTGTTTGATCATCTTCCACGGGGCTGTATCGTCGAGGAAGCGGTTGACATCCTGCGCCAGGGCCATGGCAATTTTAAGTCCCTCTTTAAAGTGGCAGCGGTCAAGCTGGCTGCCGACCTGGTCAAGCGTATTGCGGGCCTTCTCCAGCAGCGCCTTGCCGGCCTCGTCCATGTCGCCCGGTTGAGGCACGGAGGCGTTGAAGTTTCGGTGGTTAAAGGACAGCACGCGGTGCACCAGGTTGCCATAGGTCGCCACCAGTTCATCGTTGTTTTTACGCAGGAACTCGTGCCATGAGAAATCCATGTCACCCGTTTCAGGCATATTGATAGAAAGGTAATAACGCAGCGAATCAGGATCATAGCGCTGCAGGAAATCATGCACCCACACAGCCCAGTTGCGGCTGGTGGACAGCTTCTTTCCCTCGATTGTGAGGAATTCGTTGGCGGGGACGTCGTAGGGCAGGCTGAGGCCGCCGTAGCCCATCAGCATGGCCGGCCAGATAATTGTGTGGAAAGGTATATTATCTTTGCCGATAAAATAATAGGCTTTATTCTGTCCCGTCCAAAATGGCTTCCAGGCATCGTTATCGCCCTGCAGTGAAGCCCATTCACGGCTGGCCGATAGATAACCGATGACCGCCTCAAACCAGACATAAATACGCTTTTTTTCGAATCCGGGTTGGGGCACGCTGACGCCCCATTCGATATCGCGGGTAATAGCCCTGTCCTTGAGACCTCCCTCCAGGAATCCCATGGTGAATTTCTGCACATTCTGACGCCAGTAATCCTTATCTCCCACCCACTTCCTGAGCTGCTCCCCGAATGCACTAAGTTTGAGGAAAAAATGCTCCGAATTCTCAAACCTGGGTGTGGATGAGCAGGTGCGGCAGCGTACGTCTATCAGGTCGCTGGGATTGAGTGTGTGGCCGCAGTTATCGCACTGGTCGCCCCTGGCCGCATTGAAATTGCAGTGGGGGCAGGTGCCCTCGACGTAGCGGTCGGGAAGCGAGCGCTTACAACTGGGACAGTACGCCTGCGGCATTGAGCCTTTATAGATATAGCCTTTTTGGAGCAGGTTGAGGAAGATGTCGTGCGTGACCGCCGCGTGATTGGCCGTGTCCGTGGTGGTGAAAAGATCGAACGTGATGCCCAGGTTCTGCCAGCTTTCCAGGAATTCGTTATGATACCTGGTGGCCAATTCCGCAGGAGGAATGCCCTCCTGCTCGGCGCGCAGGGTGATGGGCGTCCCATGCTCATCGCTTCCGGATACCATGAGCACCCTGTTGCCGCGGAGGCGCTGATAGCGGGCGAAGATATCAGCGGGTAAATAAGCCCCGGCAACGTGGCCGAGATGCAGCGGACCGTTGGCATATGGCCAGGCTACAGCAACCAGGATGTTCTCAGACAAGTAACAATCTCCCGTCTCATACAGTATTATTTGAGGGTTTTCGATGGGAAGAAGGTGAAAACCTTGTCCCCCTTCTCCTTTTTTTCCATGCCGGCCTTCCGCTTCTCGCAACAAGCTTTGCAGAAACGCAGCTCATTGCACGACTGCGTCGAATTTTTGTATTCGATCACGGAGCCGTTATTCTTCTTCCTGAATGCCTCGCCGCCTTTCTTCTTATAACAGGCGGGGCAGAAGCATTTCTCGCTATCTCCCTCGATGATAAAGAGGTACTCGTCGCCGCTCTCTATCCTGTTGCCGCAATCAGAGCAGTCCAGGTCGTCAATATATATGACCTCGTCTTTTAGCTTATCCGAGGGCTTCTCATCGATTGCCAGGTATATGTCACCATGATGTATGGTGCTGTCGCAGCCGTTGCACTCGGCCGGCCCTATGGAAATTGCGCCCCTGCGAAATCTTTCTTGCATGATTAAACTCCCATTTTAGATTTGTCCTTTGCCCGACGCAAGGACTTTTTTATATCACCAGTCCCTTGAATCACAACCGTAAATTCGCCTCGCGGTTTCTTGAAATGCTCTACGGCAGCGCTCAGCGGACCACGAAATATCTCCTCATGTAACTTGCTCATCTCCCGGCATACTGCAACGTTGCGGTCTCCCATCGTTTCCAGCATGGCCGACAGAGAATCAACTATCCTGTACGGCGACTCAAAACAGACTATCGATCGCGGCTCCGAGCTGACCGATGCCAGCAACCGTCTTTTCTCCCCTTTCTTGCGCGGTAAAAAGCCCAGGTAGAGGAACTGGTCGGCGGGAAGTCCGGAGGCAGCCACAGCAGTGGTCACCGCCGAAGGGCCGGGCAATGCCACAACCTGAAATCCTTTATCGATGGCGCCCTTGATCAGCTCGTAGCCCGGATCGCTGATCCCCGGCATACCGGCTTCCGAAATAAGGGCGATGTCCTGTTCCTCCAGCATGTTCAGCAGAACGGGCATCTTGCTCTTTTTATTGTGCTCGTAATAACTGGTCAATCCGGTTTTGATATTATACCTGCTAAGCAGTTTGCGTGAGGTGCGGGTATCCTCTGCAGCTATCAAATGCACTTCACCCAGCACTCGCAGGGCTCTCAGCGTGATATCCTCAAGGTTACCAATGGGCGTGGCTACAACATACAAAACAGGCACAATTACCGCATAATTATAGCCCAGTTTACGCTTGCGGGTAAACTTTATGTTCGCCATCCGGCCAATGACAGCAACAAAGATGCTATCAAGCTTGACTTCAAACAGCCTATTTTGATATAGTTTCCGCTAATCACCCCCGAGGCCTGATATGCCAGTACCTAAGTTCAAAGAGCTCGAACGAGCATACGGTTTTGATGAAGTGGCAATCGTGCCAGGGGACGTCACGGTCAA
>CAYVBI010000030.1:0-14423 GCA_964448985.1 uncultured Dehalococcoidales bacterium | reverse complement strand
CGGGCGTGCTGGTCCAGATCATCCGTGTCGAAGTAGACGCTGTTTATCTGCTCACAGGCATATTCGGGAGCCGCGCAACAGGCATGCTGTAATAATCCATAGGCGAGCCCGACTCTGGCGGGAGCGATGAAGAATTTCCTCTCCATCCTGCGGGGCAGGCGTTTGGTATTGCCCGTGACATTATGCAGTTGAATAGCCATCTCTATTACGGGTTGCCTCCTGCGGCGTTTTGTTCAGCTCGAACCGGCGCTACGCCGCCGGGCATGTTGCTTGCCTTGTTTCCGCTGCCGTCGTCTGACCTGGACGGCAGCTCACCGCTTAGCTGTTTGGCGATCGACTCGTTGCGCCCGGCGATAAAATCCTTCAGTCCGGGCGGATTCATCATTCCCCCTCCAACTGTCCGGTTTTCCGACGTGATATCCGAGCTTAACGATTTTTCAAACTGCTCCATTGAATAGAATTTGAGATCATCCTTCTCGACGTACGGCCTGATAAACGACGCAAGCTCGTCGATACGCTGGTCCATGTTTTCCGTTGAAAACGGCCCGTCGATGAGCTCCTTCAGATAAGCGTGGTATTTATCCAGATAAGGTTCATAAGATAACAGCCGCGATACCAGGGGACGGTCGGTCATTGGTCCGGCTGTCGGCTCGTCAATTAAGAAGTTGATAATATCGTCGCTGGCAACGCCGCCGTTATACGTCCCGAAGCTGAGATTCAGGTCCCAGGGGACTATCACGAACCTGCCGCCGTTATCATAAAGATAATAGTTATGTCCCATGCCCGTGTAATTATCGAGGTGCACGATGGATGTTGAAACTGCCAGGAAGCGCAGCGTCTCATCCACGTCCAACACCTTTTCAATTTCGGCCGGGAACGTGGCGTCCGGCTCGTTATTAAGGATATTCAGCAGGCGGAACAACAACGTATGATCGGCCTTGTTTTCATTCGTTTTTAATCCCATCAGCTCCAGCAGGTTGCCCTGACCACCCGGCCCCATGTCGCGCCCACTACCGGGGGGCATGCCCCTGGCCAGAAATTGCATCTCACCAGGCTGCTGGCCTCCAGGGGCAGTAGTCGCATTTTCACTGAATGGCATCTGTCCGGGTGGCATACCTCCAAAGGGAGGCGTCCAGTTTTCGCTGAACGGCATCCCATCCGGCGGCGGGCCCCCGGGCGGAGGCATACCCGGAGCGCCCATTCCCTGCATACCGCCGGGCAAAGAGGTAGAGATGTTTTCAGAGGCTGTGGTACTGCCCGGCTCCAGGGCATTTATAATGGCCTGCAGGTTGCCTCCGCCGAGGTTGATGGATGCTATGGCCTTCTGCTCCGCCGCCGCGGTTTTAGATGTGGCATTCTCCGATGGCAAGTCCTGTGCGGTCCATTTAAGATATGAGGCCTGGCCCTCGGGCTTGTACAGATTGCCGGTTGAATCACTGAAATTGTGTTCCAGGAAATTTCCGTCCACCTGTTCGACCATCAGGTATAGCCCCAGATGGGTATCGTTTACCCAGAGGTCGGTATAAGCGTAACGAGGTGTGGGTACGCCCATTTCGCTATATAACTCGTAGCCCAGCACCTCCCTGATGAGTGTAGGATCGTTGTAACCGTTGTTGAAGTTGAGCTTTTTAACGCCATAGAGGTTGCGTGCCGAGTTGAAAAAATTGATATCGACCTTTAATCCAAATCTGATCGAACCTGCCTGCATGGCGCCCTGAAGGGAATTCAGGCCTTTGGTGCGCACCGCGACGCCGGGCACCTGCTCCCCGTCATACCACATGTCCGCTTTGAAGTAACGTTCCTGGCCGGCGTTTTTCTGGATGGATTGCCAGTCATCCTCCGGCATAACTATGCGTACGGTTACAATCCGGTCGGCGGCGAACGGGCTATCCGCAGCGTTTTCCGCCTTCGGTAGGCCGGCGTTGGAACACGCCGCCAGGTTCAGCGTTAGCATGAGGGCAACCAATCCTGTGGTAATTGCCCCACTATGCTTTAGTTTTACGCGTTTGAACATAGCCCGTTCACTTCCTTTTAATAATTACGGATGCGGGATTACTTGCTGAGCTCCTGCTGAGCCTGAGTGATAGCGGCTTCGATCTTATCTGCTGAAATATTCAGTTCCGTTGCCATCTTGGTATAGATCTCAGTCATAAACTCATTGCCGGGCTGTCTTTGCTGTTGACCGGACGGGGGCGTCGTCGGCTGCTCTCCCTGCTGACCGGTGGGGGCAGCGGGCGGCTCACCTTGCTGCTGACCTGACGGCGGCGCAGGCGGTTGGCCCTGTGTACCGTTATCGGAAGGTCCGCCCTGCGGGCGCGCGCTCTCAAATGCGGCGATAAATTTGTCGGATGAAACGCCGAGTATCTCTGCCGCCCTGGTCAGAACCGCTGTCATGTCCGGGCTCTTGGATGGTTGCTGCTGACCGGTTGCAGCGGGCTGCTGCGTAGATTGACCGGTCGTCTGGCTACCTGTCGTGGTCGTTGTCTGCTGTGCAGGTGTAGTTTCCGATTGCTGAACCGGGGTTGTGGATTGAGTTTGTGTCTCTGCGGCGCCGCAGCCGGACAGGCTGCCGACCAGTATGGCTATAGCACAGACTGTTCCTGCGGCTTTTGCGAAAGGTTTGTTTGTCATATTTCCTCCTTTTTAATTGATATGCAAAGCCTACAGCACGATCAAGCCCGGCGACAGTGCAATTAATCATGTAAACAGGCTTGGTGTTATGATTAACTTAACGGGCGTAAATGACGCCTGTCATACGTTAGCCGTCGAAAGCATGACGGAGGTCACGGGATAATAATGGAAAGGTGCGGTATAAAAGAATAGTGAAGCTTAATAAGCCGCAATCCGATGAAGTTCGACTGATCCGCTTCGCCGCAGTGCTTTGGATGGTCTATCTGGCTGTGATGGTGGTGATTGCGCAATTTGACGCGCCGCACAGGGCGGATCCATTTTACTATATCCTTGACGGAGCGGTGGCCCTTATCTGCCTTGGATTAGGTTACTGGGAATGGATCCAGCAAAAGCTAAAAAAAGCCTTTATACCGTTAGTAGTAGCGATCATAACCATTTTGCCGGTTGTCAACAACTGGCTGACCATGTGGTTCACTCCTCACGGGCCCGGGCCGCGGCTGCCGATGCCGCCGGAGGGACCTGTACAGGGGGTACTGCCCTTTTTACTGGTGGCCTTATTGCTGGTCGCCTGGAAATATACCTGGCGGCATGTTCTTTTGCTCATACTGGGGGTATCAGTGCTGAACCTGGCCATGGTCTGGACCGTGACTCCTCCCGACGCCGGCCCCGGCCCCTTCCCCGGCGGGCTTAATATGACTTTGATCCAGACCGTCGTTTTATTAGTGGCGGGCTTTCCCATCAGCTTCCTCATGGGCAGGTTGAGGGAACAGCAACGGTCGCTCGAGGAGGCCAATAAACGCCTGACACATTATGCCAGCACGCTCGAAAAGCTGGCTACCAGCCGGGAACGAAACCGCCTGGCGCGCGAGCTCCATGATACGCTGGCGCATACGCTGAGCGGGCTGTCCGTCCAGCTCGAGGCGGTGGACGCCTACTGGGTTGTTGATCCCAAGACCTCGCGTTCCCTGCTTGACCAGTCCCTATCGGTGGCCCACACGGGCCTTGAGGAGACACGGCGGGCATTGAAAGCTTTACGTGCCAGCCCGCTGGATGACCTGGGCCTGACTCTGGCTCTGACCTCGATGGTCAAGGAAACAACGGCAAACAGCGGTTTGATCTTGGAACTCGCGGCCATGACCGAGATACCGGTTTTATCTCCCGACGTGGAACAATGCATCTACAGGGTGGCGCAGGAAGCGGTGACTAACGTAGTTAAGCATGCGGGCGCTAAAAACCTTACGGTCAGACTGGAATCGAAAGATGGGAAACTGGTGCTGACGGTACAGGATGACGGGGTGGGATTCGATCCGGAGAAAAAAAACGATTCGGCCGGCTATGGCTTACTGGGCATGAAAGAGCGTGCTCAACTGGCAGGCGCCGACCTCAGCATTAAAAGCGTACCAACGGGTACCATCGTTGAATTAACAGTATAAAAGGAGGACCGGCTACGAAAGTAATTATCTGTGATGACCAGGCCATTGTAAGGGACGGCCTGGAGATGTTGCTGAAGCTGGAGTCCGATATAGATGTAGTCGGCATGGCCGAAGACGGGGCCATAGCGATCGAAATGATTGCGCGCAGCCAACCTGACCTGGTATTGATGGACTTGAAGATGCCCATCATGAATGGTGTTGAAGCCACCCGCCAGATACGCGCCAGATACCCGCAGGTAAAGGTGCTTATACTGACTACCTACGACGACGACGAGTGGATTTCCGATGCTATACAGGCAGGGGCATCCGGTTACCTTTTAAAGGACACGCCCCGGGGTGACCTGGTGAAAGCCGTCAAGGGCACTGTCGCCGGCAAGACGTTCCTTGACCCGGCGGTGGCGGGGAAAGTGTTGCAGCAGGCCTCCAGCCACACAGTGCAATCAGCACTGAATATTACGGGCAAGCTGACCGAACGGGAAGTCGAGGTCCTGCGCCTGATAGCAGGAGGACTGAACAACAGGGATATTGCGGACCGCCTGTACCTGTCAGAAGGCACTGTGCGCAATCATGTCAGCGCTATACTGGCCAAGCTCGGTGTATCCGACCGCACGCAGGCCGCCGTCATAGCCATACAGCACGGCCTGAAATAAGGCCCCTTTGGATATAGAGGCCACACGTAATATACTTATATCCGGCACATCAAATAATATTGGATATTGTGATTGAGCGAGCATAGTCACGGCACATCCGGCGCCGCCACCAAGTTAAAATACGGGCTGATCATCACCGGCGTAATATTTGCCCTGGAAATAGCCGGCGGTATCCTATCCAACAGCCTGGCGCTGCTCAGCGATGCCGGGCATGTCTTTGCAGACGGCATAGCATTGGCTCTCAGCTGGTACGGCGTCAGACAGGCTGCACGCCCCTCAAGCAGCCGTATGACCTTCGGTTACCACCGGGTGGGCGTCATCATAGCCATCGTTAATGCAGTAAGCATCCTGGCCATTGCAGGCATTATTCTATTCGAAGCCTACCAGCGTTTTTATCAGCAACCCGAGATCAACAGCGTCATGATGCTGGTAGTAGCCGTGATCGGCCTGGCAGCCAACATATTCGTAGCAAGCTGGCTGCACAAAGAACAGGGAGAAAGCCTTAACGTGAAGAGCGCTTTCTGGCATGCCGTCGGCGACGCCCTGGCTTCGGTCGGCGTGATCGCTGGCGCCATCATCATAATGCTCACCAAATTATACTGGGTCGACGCTGCCGTAAGTGTACTCATCAGCCTGATCATAATATTCGCCGCCTGGGGTATCTTCAGGGAGGGAATGAGGATATTACTGGAGGCAGTGCCCCGCGACATCAGTATTAAAGAGGTGCAGAAGGCCATGAAGAGCATCCCGGCGGTCAAGGATATACATGACCTGCACATCTGGAGCATCTCGTCTAATTTACACTCCATGAGCTGCCATGTGCTGGTGGATGATTGTTCGGTCAGCCAGGCGGAAAGCGTGCGCCAGCAGATCGAGGATATGTTACGCGAGAAATTCGGTATAAGCCACACTACGATGCAGACCGAGTGTACTCAGTGTAACAACGGCGACCTCTTCTGCCGGATGACCATGGCTGATAAGAACCATGGCCACGGATAAAGCCAATTAAAAACAAAGCAGCTGCTGCGAGAAACCCCATATTCATAGTTCACAAGTTTTCGCCAAATATTTCATGATATCTTCACAATTTCTCTATAAAATAATCGAGCCAATTCATTAACAATTAGTGCAGTTGAAATTACTTTCAAAATAAATACAGGGGGAATATAATTGAAACCACGTTGCGAGCATAGTCTCAAAATGGAATCACCCGATTGCTGAATTACGCTGTAAAAGAACTGCTTAACAGATACAAATCATATTTGCTGACCGTGATTGTTATCGGTCTGGTCGCATGTATGGTCATGACTTTGAATTTCCTCGGGGCTGCATATAAAGAGGCATCTCGCTTACCCTTCAGTGATATTCAGGGCACGATAATAGTACAGAAAAACGGGAACGTTCCGGAGACTATTTCAGGTGTCCTGATGTCATGTTCACTTGCCCCTATACATCAGGATGTGATCGGTAAAATCGGTAAAATCGAAGGCGTCAACGGCGTTTCCAGCGCTCTTTCATTGTGGGTGTTTGACGCCGATCATTTTAAGAGGGTATTGGGAGTAGATTGGCAAGACGGCTATGGAAAATCATTATCATCCAGGATTATTGATGGTTCCATCCCGAAGAGTGAGGGCGAAGTCCTGGTGGAAAAGACCTATGCCGCGAAGAACGGCCTCATCACCGGAGGAACTGTAACAATCTCAGGAAAACAGTATACAATCGCGGGTGTAGTCGGCACCGCTGCCAATGAAATTGTAGCATCCGATCTATATCTCAATCTTCAGACCGCCCAGGATATGGCCTATGTATCAAAAAACCTGCAGGCCGTAGAATCGGTCGATAATACTGACGTCAACATAATTTTTATCAATTCCGGCCAGCAGGACCTTACCGCCATAACACAGAGCGTAAAACAAACTCTATCCGGGCCAGATACAAATGCGGGACAGACTCCTCTGGGTCAAACTATCGGTAACTACAATATTTACACGCCCGCCACATTCGAAGACCAGATATCGACCGTAATGCGCCTGTCCGACCAATTAATCTGGGTTATCTCCCTGGTGCTTTTCATCGGGGCCTGTTTGATAATTGCCAGAAATACCCTGCGCTCAATCCTGGAGCGCAGAAGGGAATTCGGTATCCTGAAGGCGGTTGGCTTCAGGAGCAGGGACCTTCAGAAGGTCATAAGCATTGAGGCTGCTATTCAAGCTCTGGCCGGGTTTGCCGTCGGTCTCCTGCTGACGGCGCTTGCCGTCTTTCTCCTTGCAAAAACGACCGTGTCCATAGCCATACCATGGGAACTGAGTCCTTACCCGCACTTTCTGCTCGCCAACCCGGACGACGCAAATGTTGTCCAGACTCATTTCCTGCCGATAAAATTTGAGCCGGTATATGCATTGGTTACGTTCCTGGCAGTCCTGCTCATAGGGCTCATAATCTCACTGCTCAGCATATGGCGGATAAGCAAACTTAAACCTGTGGAGATACTACGTAATGAATAAAATCGTGACAGTTAACCATCTGAGCAAGACTCTGGGCGATATCAGGGTAATTGACAACGTGTCGTTCGATATAGAGAAAGGTGAGTTTGTTGCGATCCAGGGTCCATCGGGATCCGGGAAAACTACTCTCCTTGGTTTGCTGGCGGGACTTGAAAAAGCCGACGAGGGGAACGTGGTGATCGGTGGCGAAGATATAACAGCGATGACTGAGGATCAGCTTGCATTGTTCCGCAGGAGCAATGTTGGCTTTGTCTTTCAATCATTCAATCTGATTCCGACGCTTAACGTGCTGGAAAATATTGGCCTTCCTCTTTTCCCCGAACCTGTACAACGAAAGGTGATGCTGGAGCGGGCTAAGAAGGCTGCCATGGACGTCGGCCTGGGTGAGCGGCTTAACCATTACCCCGGCCAGCTTTCCGGCGGTGAGCAGCAGAGGGTAGCTGTGGCAAGATCGCTGATTAATGGTCCCAAGGTCATCTTCGCCGACGAGCCAACCGGCAATCTCGATAGCAAGACAGGCCAAAAGATAGTCGAGCTGTTGCGCGTGCTCAATAGAGAAAAAGGACAAACATTCATCCTGGTTACACACGATGATAAAATAGCCGGTGAGTCCGATCGTATTATCAGGCTCGTTGACGGGAGAATGGTAAATGACCATTGAGGCAAGAAACTATGCTGTCATTTTTTCTATAATTCTTCTGATAGCTGTATTGTTCGGCGTCGCAGGCTGTGCTCCATCGTCTTCGGCAAGTACTGCTGTGACACCCGAGCCCACGCCGCAAAGTACTGCATCGTCCCAACCAATTGACCCGTCCACGACTTCTGCTCAAAAAGCGCCGGACCAGGCTGTAAAGATCAGTCCTATTAATGTTGTGGTTGCCGGATATATCGATCACGGGCCTCTGCAGCCTACTGTAAGGGCTATCAAGGACGTGCTTTCCAAATATGGCGACAAGGTAACTGTAACATGGGTAGACCTGTCATCGCAGCAGGGTCAGGACTATTTCAAAGAGCACCAGCTTTCGGCGCATATGAACGTAATAATTAACGGCACATCCCAGTACGAAGTGAACGGCAGATCCGTGGATTTCCAGTGGTTTGAAGGTCAGCAATGGACCAGGCAAGACCTGGACACCGTGCTCGCAGGGCTGGCTGATAAATGACCTGCCGGCTGGCATCTTTACTACCAGATCTACAAGGGAGCGACCATCGTTCGGCGATATGTTTAAATTGAATTTCCCCTATCTCATCAAGGAGCTTACCAGGAGGAAAAGCAGGTCACTGACTAACATCCTTGCGGTTGCCATTCTGGTGGCTATCTTCATCGTCTTGACCTCTATTATGAATGCCTACGCCGATGCTATATACCTGCCGTTCAAAGACATCGGCGCTGACATGATTGTTCAGAAATCAGTCCCTCAACCGGCTGAGAACATTACAGGCTCAATCCAGTTGCCCTTCGGCAAAGGGGTTTTCAGCCAGGAAGCAACAGATAAAATTGCTGCACTGCCTCATGTCAAAGAATCATCCCGCGCCCTGGTGCTCTGGCGCTATGATAAAGGGAAATTTGTTACGATCGAGGGATTTGAGCCGGGCAGCTTCACGGGCGCTAAATATGGCGCATGGATTACGTCCGGTCGCCCTCTACAGCCTGGTGAAAGGAATAAGGCCATGGTCGAAAAGCATTTCGCCAAGTTTTACGGGCTCAAGGCCGGAGACACCCTGCAGTTGGGCAATACTGCATTTGAAGTGATCGGAGTCCTGGGCGTGCAGGATAAGAGCCAGGTCGCCTCCACAAATATATTCATAGATGTGGCAGATGCGCAGGTGCTTCTTGGCACACAGGGATACAGCCAACTTTATTTGAGGCTTGACTCATTATCCTCCGAAAACACAGTGCGGGCGGAGATCAACGGTGTAGACAAAAATGCGCTCATCATGTCCGGCAGCTCGATAGCAGCTTCTCTCAGCAATTACCTGGACATATTCGAAAAATATCAATTGCTGGTTCTGCTGATAATTGTAGCCATCCTGGCGCTCATATTATTCCAGGTGAATGCTGCATCTCTGATGGAAAGAAGAAAGGATATTGGAATACTTCAGACCGTCGGCTGGACGAGAGGAAATATAAGTACCCAGGTGGTCGGTGAGATATTTGTACAGACCCTCCTGGGATTTATATTGGGTATTATCATCAGTGCGCTCACTTTGGCTTCAATAGGTTCTATAAGCGTGCAGGCCAGGATGTCCCAGGGCCTGGGCAATGATCTAACCACCCTGAGCGCTCCCTTGCAGCTATCCGGCATCGCTGCCGGGCAATTTTTCCTGTTGACACTGGTGATATCAGTTTCATTATCTTTCTTCCTGGCAAGGAAAATAGCAGGGATGAAGCCTTCGGTCAATCTACGAAATATCTAAGGTTTTTAGGATCAACAGAAAGTAATTACCTTATCCGAATTTGTAATAATCTCCAATAATTGTGACATAGTCGAGATCGGACAGACGCCGGCCTCCTGCTGCCTTACTTTCAAACAGGTGCCACAGGCAAAGAGATTTCCACCGTCTTCTGTAAATCTTCCCAAAACGTCAGGCACGTCAAATGTCTTGTTCTCTATTGACTCAATCTCCACCCCGGGTCCAAGAAGAAATATATTGACTTCATGACCTGCTCCAAGTGCTGTATTGGCCAACCGTAGCGCATTAAATACTGTTTCCGGAATATTTGTATTCAAGATAATGCCCAGTTTCAATTATTCACCTCCGTCAATACATCTGCACGCATATTGCACGGCATATTTGGTTTGTGTGGGTTCGAATAGGCATTAATTATAGATGTTTTGTCCGTTTCACCAAAATTGGGTGATAAAGGAGGTGAATATTTTTATAAAATGTGCTTCTGTTGCCATGAACGGCGCCTTGCCCGAACAGCATTTTTGACAAATCTATTCAGACCATTGTAATATTAGTATATTAGTGTATACTTATATAACCATGGAATATGCACACCCTATAGAGGAAACCACTGAACAACAAGCAGAAATATTCGGTGCTTTGGCCGATCCGACTCGGCTCAAACTGGTGAAACTACTCTGCCATCAACACAAGAACGTTTTATGTGTTAATGCCCTGGCCAGTCTATTAGGAGTGACCCAGTCGGCTGTTTCCCAGCACCTACGAGTGCTCAGAGTCATCAGGCTGGTTAAAGCAGAGCGACGTGGCTATCACATCCACTACTTTATAAATTTAGAAGTCTTAGATCGTTATCGCAGTATAGTATCCGAGGCACTAACCATAGAAGAGCCGTATAATGAAAAATTGTGTGAGAACTATTGTAATAAGAAGGAGAAACAAAATGTATCACGAGACTGAATGCAGTTGCGGGCAACAGGGTCACGGCGAACAGTACGGGATGGGTCATCACGGCTATCAGAGCGGCGGAAGGCCACATCACAGCAGAGGCTGTGATTGCGGCTGCAATTGCGGCTGCGGAAGTCATCACGAAAGTGGCTTTGCACCTGGGTTTGTGCAGAGGCGCTTTGTCAGTAAGGAAGAGATCATCACCCATATGGAGGAATACTTGAAGCAACTCAGGGCAGAAGCTGCTGGGGTGGAAGAGCGTATTACTGAAATTAAGAAAGGATAAGCATAATTCAAGTTGCTGAGTTATCAATTCCTATCTCGCTGGAACTCCTGTTGCTAACCAAGACTGCCGGGGCTATCCTCTTCGGAGTGGCTAATGCTTTCGTGCCCATCGTGATTGCCGCATTCCTTACGGACCTTTCGGGAGTAGCGTGGTCGCTAGTGGTGCCGACCATCTTGCTGATTAACATTATATCGACTTTCCTCGGGACTTTCATCGCGGTGCCTGTAAGGGAGAGCATCTTAAATAAATTTTGAATATTAATGGAGGAAAACGGGTATGGTTTATAACACAATTAAATGTGAAGCAATTACCGTAAATACAGACTCTGGCATTTGCCCGGGAGTGGCGAAAACTGAGCGAGGTGAAGTGTTTATAATAGGTGCACGAACACCCGATTCAAAAGGAATCTGCTGTCAAGCATTAAGTGCAATTAGCCCGATGAAACTGGCGATGTCATTAACAGAAAAAATGGATTGGGAGACGAAAGAATATTTTGATGTTATGTGTCCTCATGGGTTTGTTACTTATCAACTGTCTCGAATAAAATAACTTATGTTTTTGCTCAAGCCAAATTGAGTCAGTTACCTTCCCCTTGAGAATAGTCACAAAATGAGTGCCAATCAATACTGAGGAAAACTAATATGAAAATTGCAGCTGTTACAGATGATGAGATCAATATATGCCAGCATTTCGGGCGGGCAGCATTGCACATTGTTTTCACAATACAGGATGGCAAAATAACGAGAAAAGAGAAACGTCCCAAGATGGGACACAGCCATTTTACGGCTTCTGAAGGAGCCCATTCTGAACCCAGTGACCCACATGGATTTGATGCTGCGTCACAGAAAAAGCACGCAAGTATGGCTGGCTAACTTGGTGGATAGGTTACATTAACGTATTCCTTCCATAGAATTACTTGATATTCAGATGGAATCAAAGCAAGTCCAATCAGATAAAAAGACGCCCACTCTATCCGGGCTATTTCTGTCATTCCTGAGGTTGGGGACAACTGCATTTGGCGGGCCTGCCATGATTACCTATATCCGCAGGATGGCAGTCGAGCAAAAGAAATGGATGGACGATGGTTCGTTCAAGAACGGCGTCGCCCTCTGCCAGATGGTGCCTGGAGCTACCGCTATGCAGGCTGCTGCCTTTGTGGGCCTAAGTGTAAGGGGTGTATCAGGGGCTGCGGTTAGCTTCATAGGCTTCGCTTTGCCTGCATTTTTCTTCATGCTGCTCCTTTCCATTTTCTACGTGCAGACCCTGAATTTACCTGTAGTGGTATCGGCATTTAATGGGCTACAAACCATTATCGTATCCATTGTCGCCAACGCGGCGATAACATTCGGCAGGGCATCCATCAAGAACTGGCAAAGCGCTGTCATCGCAGTCGCATCAGGTATCCTGTTCGGATTGGGAATCAATCCAATACTCGTAATATCCCTTGCCGCTGTTGCGGGCATCCTGCTTTATATGAGGCAGTCATCTCAAATAATTAAAACTCCCGGCAGACGATTCACAACGTACAAGTCTGTACTGATCATCATTGCATTGGTCATTTTAGGATTCGCTATTCTCTTTATTACCGACCGCGGCCTTTTTAACCTGGCTGCGCTTATGTTCCGCATTGACTTGTTTGCCTTCGGCGGCGGATTCTCTTCCGTCCCGCTTATGTTCCATGAAATAGTAAACGTAAACTCCTGGATGGACAACAAGACATTTCTGAACGGAATTGCCCTGGGGCAGATCACTCCCGGGCCTATCGTAATTACCGCTACCTTTATCGGTTATGTGCTCTATGGGTTCCTCGGGGCAATCATTGCCACGATCAGCGTGTTTTTGCCTTCTTTCCTGATCGTAGTAGGAGTCGCACCTTATTTTGATAAATTGCGCGGCTTCCCCTATTTTAATAAGGCGGTAAGCGGTGTATTAAGCTCATTCGTCGGTCTTCTACTGGCTGTTACCGTGTTATTCGGTTTACAAATACCCTGGGATTTGTTGCGCATCGCGATAGCCCTGGCTGCCTTTACTGCACTGTATTTACAGGTAGAAATCTACTGGGTGGTCATAGCCGGGATTATCGTTTCTATTATTTTTCTCTAAATCAAGGACGCTTGTCTTAGTTTAAGCGGCAAGCATCTTGATGCTGTGAGTACCTTTCGGGACAATACCCGGCGAAGATTTTCACTGCAGGACGCTTGCCAGCTCCTTGCCTTTGTTCAGCGCCGCAATATTTTCCTTAATGGCCTTGGGGAACATATCCCTGATCGTCTTCTCAATAGCCTCCTGGCTGATGGCCACCAGGCCGGTCTGAATAAGCGCACCGATCAGGATCATGTTAGCAAGCATAGCATTGCCCAACTTCTGAGCTTCCTCGGTAGCCGCCACTACATAGGTTTTGGCCGACATGCCTTTTAACTGCTGCAGGAGGGACTCCATATCCGGGTAGCCGCTCCCCGAGCCGGTGAAATCCACCGGGTGAATCGGCCGGGGGTTGACCACAGTAACCACATTTTGATTGCCAAAGGATTTAAGGACCCTCAGTGTTTCCACCGGCTCCATGCCGAGCACTATGTCAGCCTGGCCCTCCGGTATCAGCGGGCTGTACTGTTTCTCCGCTGATACTTTAAGGTGGCTCATCACCGAGCCGCCGCGCTGCGATGAACCGTATGTTTCACCGATGGTAACAAAGTAACCATCATGCACCAGGGTATTACCTATAACCAGTGAGACCATCACGTTACCCTGGCCGCCAACACCTGCCACGACCAGATTTATGGGATCTTTAGAAAGCTTATTCATGCTACCGCCTCCTTGGTTATGGCGCCTTCGGGGCATATATCGGCACAGACACCACACTCGTTACAAATCACCTCGTCGATCCTGGTTTTGCCAAGCGCAGGGTCCCAGATCAATCCCGGACAACGGAAAACCCGTGTGCAAAGCCTATTGCATCCGCAATCCTCGCCCAGGCACTTCTCAGGATCAATCCGCATTTTGTAAGGTTTCTTATCTTTCTTCTGCCTGACCAGTTCACACGTGCGGCGCATAATGGCAACCCTTGCCCCCTCATTTTGCTCTATCAGGTCAAGCATTGTCCGCGTGGTATTTTTCAAATCAAACGGATCACACACCTCCACCCGTGCGCCGATGGCCCTGCAGATATTCTCCATACTGATTTGCGTTGCGGGGTCACCCATGGCGGTAAGCTCGGTACCCGGATGCGGCTGAAAACCGGTCATGGCCGTGGCGCCATTATCCAGTATTACCAGTGTGAAATTGGCATGGTTATGCACTCCATTAACCAGGGCAGGGATGATGGAATGATAAAAAGTGGAATCACCCACCACTGATACCACCGGCTGGTTAAAACCGAAGCGGTGCAGCTGTCCGAAGCCGTTGGCCAGCCCGGCCCCGGCGCCCATGCACTGGTGCGTGCGATTCATAAAGAAGCCGGCCGGCCCCAGCGCCATCGAGTAGCAGCCTATGTCACCAGTGACAAAGCCATTGCGCCCGTCCATCGCCAGCGCGTTCTTAATAGCCCAAAAGGAAGCGCGGTGCG
>CAYVBI010000029.1:0-14966 GCA_964448985.1 uncultured Dehalococcoidales bacterium | reverse complement strand
GGGACCCCGCTGTGCGATTCGGGTTGCCCGCTGCAGGCCGCTATAAAGGACGGCAGGAGCAGGGAACTCAACGCCTTCCTCAAGCACCGGGACGGGCATATGCTGCCTGTGCTGGTCAAGGTCAACGCCATACATGATGCTAATGGCTCCATAATAGGCGGCATTCAAAGCTTTAACGACAATTCGTCTCTGGTATACGTAAAAAAGCATGCTGCCGAGCTGGAGAAACTTTCGACCTACGACGGACTGACGGGTGTGGGCAACCGGCGCAATGCCGATATCACCTTGCAGAAAAAGCTGGCCGAGTTGAAACGCTACGGGTCGACCTTTGGAGTGCTCTTCGCCGATATAGACAACTTAAAATCGGTCAACGATACCTTCGGCCACGAGGCAGGCGATGAGGTTTTGAAACTGGCTGCCCAGACCATGCTTTCTAATATCAGGCCTTTCGATTTCATCTTCCGCTGGGGAGGAGACGAGTTTATGTTGATCCTGGTCAACGTGGACGAGCGCAGGTTGCTGGCCACATCAGAGAGGGTGCGGACGGCAGTACAGAATGCCGGACTGCGATTCGGTTCAAACACTATCCGTGTGACCGTGTCAGTCGGAGGTACAGTTGCCCAACCCGATGATATGGATAAAAGCATACTGGCCAGGACGGATGGTTTTATGTACCATTGCAAGGAGGATGGCAGGAACAGGTGCATGGTGGACAATTTATTATTCTCCCAGGCAACACAACCAAACACGCCTGTCCCGGGCAATGATCCCACGCCACAACAAACTGCACCTGAAAAAGTTGTTACATCACAGACTATACATTTCCCGGCCCTATTCGGCAGGATAGATATACATGCGCCGGTCAGCATAGCCATCGTTTACCGGCAGAATGCCGGCGGCGCTTTTCCCCGGACGGCAGGTGCGGGCGCGGCCCAGATTAGCAACAATAACCACGCTACTTTTGATCTGATAATCTATCCCGCACAATACCCTCACCCCCATTTATTAAATCTGCGTCAGAATAAAAACGGCAACCCAAACCACTCGGGTAAACCCGGGGAAGATATTTAAAGCACCCCCATACCATGGATGACAGGAAACGGTACCTGGTCATCCAGTTGCAGTTAGTATCGGATTCCACAACGCATTTATCCAAGTAAATGATGTTATAATTAAGCATCAGTCGCCTGAACTTCCCTTTCCACCCGTGGTTTAACTGCAGCTATTCTCGTACGGAGGAGGTACATTCAAATGAAGCATCTAAAAATAAATGTGGTTGCTTTGGCCGTCGCCATTCTCGTCCTGCTGCCCGTATCTCTTTCCTGCAGCAGTTCGAGCGGGGCCGATATTTACCTCGAAGGCGTCAGCATCGGGTCAGTCTCAGCCGAGGGCAAACCGATCACCGGCCTGCCTGCAGAGAACGTCAGTATTGTTCTCAATACCAATGCCACCAAGGTTGTGGTCAGCCAGTCAGGCGGCAAGACCACGATCAAATTGCAGCCGTCAGGCGCCGTGATCACCAGCAGCTCTGAAGGTATATCCTTCACGGGCATAGAGGCTGATCAGGTCGAGATCAAGTGGATCAAGGATACTACGAAGTAATTCTATGGATATACTGGCAGGGCTGAATGAGGCCCAACGTGAGGCCGTTCAGTATATTAAAGGGCCGCTGCTGATATTGGCGGGGCCGGGCAGCGGCAAGACGCGGGTCATCACCCACCGCATAGCCTACCTGGTTAAAACCACCGGCGTCAGCCCCCGCCACATCATGGCCGTCACCTTCACCAACAAAGCGGCCCGCGAGATGCAGGAGCGCCTGCAAAAACTGCTGGGCAGCCTGGCCGAGCAGATATGGGCCGGGACATTTCACGCCATTTGCGCTCGCATTCTACGCCAGGACGGTAAATCCCTCGGACTCGATACAAACTTTGTTATCTATGATGAGGAAGACCAGCAGAGCCTGGTCAAACAGTGCCTCCTCGATCTCGACCTGGACCCGAGGCAGTATAATCCCCAGAAAATCCGCAACGCCATCAGCCAGGCCAAGAGCCAGCAACTCACGCATGACGGCCTGGCTGCAAAGGCCAGAAGTCCTTGGGACGACGTTGTCTGCCGTGTATATGAGCGCTATCAGGAGCAGCTCGGACAGAGCAACGCCGCTGATTTCGACGACCTGCTGATGAAAGTCGTTCAGCTATTTGAGAAACACCCCGGGGTCCTTGAGAAATACCGCTCCCGCTATCTGCACCTTATGGTTGATGAATTCCAGGATACCAACGTGACACAGTATAAATTGGTACGCCTGCTCGGCGGCAAACATCGGAACGTCTGTGTTGTCGGCGACCCCGACCAGTCCATTTACTCATGGAGATTCGCCGATATACGCAATATTCTGAGCTTTGAAAAGGACTTCCCGGACGCCAGGGTTATCGTCCTGGAGCAGAACTACAGATCCACTAAAAATATACTGGGGGCGGCATCGGCCATCATATCCGCCAACAAGAAACGCAAGCAAAAAGACCTCTGGACGGCCAACATGGAGGGCACGCCCGTTTTTCTGGTTAAGACCTACAACGAGCAGGAAGAGGCGCAATTTGTAGCAAACGAGATCCTGAAGCTAAGCAGCAGCGACGGCATCAAGCCGGGCGACTGTGCCGTCATGTACCGCACCAACGCACAGTCGCGCGCCGTGGAAGAGGCCTTCATGCGCTACGGGCTCAAGTACAAGCTGGTGGGCGGCACACGTTTCTACCAGCGCCGTGAGATAAAGGACACCGTAGCCTACCTGCGTGTCATACAAAATCCCTTCGATAATATCAGCCTTTCCCGCATCATAAGGATCCCCGGCCGTGGCATTGGAGCGAAAACACTGTCCGACCTCACCAACTGGTCACGGGAAAACAGCCTGTCTCTATTTGCCGCCGTTAAGGCGGTCAATGAGGGAGGGGGACCGGGATTCGGCGCAAAGATAAACACCGCCCTGGGAGGCTTCTACCGCATGCTCAACGATCTGATTATGGAGGGGCAGCAGCTGAGCCTGGTCAAATTGATGGACACCGTACTGGAGAGGTCAGGATATCGCGATACGATCAGGGGCGAGGAGGATGGGGAGGAGCGCTGGGAGAACATTCAGGAACTGCGTACTGTTGCAGCCGATTATGACGATCTCCCGCCCGGTGAGGGGCTGGCGCCGTTCCTGGAGAAGGTCAGCCTGGTGGCGGACACCGACGAGATTGAAAGCAGGGAGGACACCGTCACGCTGATAACGCTGCACCAGGCCAAGGGCCTGGAGTTTCCCATCGTTTTCATCGTGGGCATAGAGGAGGGGCTGTTGCCGCACAGGCGCTCCATGGAAGAAGGCGGGGATGAGTTGGAGGAAGAACGCCGCCTCTGCTATGTCGGAGTAACGCGTGCAGAGCGGAACGTTTATCTGATGCATACCACCCGGCGCGCCATCTTTGGCATGAGCTCGGAAAGCACACCGTCCAGGTTCCTGGACGATTTGCCGGAACACCTGGTGGAGCGGAAAGGCATTTTACCGGGAGAGGAGCAAACAGGCAGAAGAGCCGGAGAACGCTTAAAGCGCTGGCGCGACGAGGATGAAGGCATCAACATCGCTGACCTGCTGGCAAAAAAGAGCTCTCCCCAGCAACCTGCGGCGGGACTGGTGGCGGTTAATCCCGGTGACCGTGTGCGCCACGCCAAATTCGGTGACGGCCAGGTCATAGGCGTCAGGGCAACCGGGCAGGACCGCGAGGTCATTGTGGCTTTCGAAGAAACCGGCGTGAAAAAGCTGCTGCTCAGCATGGCGCCGCTTGAGAAAATCTGACTAGTACAGGCTAATTATTATATTTGCGCTTGCCGGAATGGATCCCTTAGAAGGCCTCAACCCCTCTCAGAAAAAAGCTGTACAGACAGTGGAAGGCCCGCTGCTGGTATATGCCGGCCCGGGCAGCGGCAAGACGCGGGTTATCGTTCACCGCATTGCCTACATGGTCTCACGGGCTAATATCAATCCGCGACACATACTGGCTGTAACATTCTCCCGCAGGGCTGCTGCAGAGATGAAGAAGCGCCTTGCAGAAATGTTTGAAGAACCACCTGCCGTGACTGTCAGCACCATCCATGCCGCCTGCCTGCGTATACTGGGGAAGGAGGGTGTGCCCGGCATGGGCACCGGCTTTACTGTATATGACGAGGAAGAGAGCAGCAAGCTTGTCAGGCGATGCATTGCAAAAGCCGGGCTAAACGTCGAAGAAAGTAACCTGCGCCGTATAAAAGGATTGATCAGCCAGATCAAGGTCGGCGGCATTGATTCTGAAGCCAGCTCGGGTGGGGCAGAGCGCCTTGACGAGACATCGGCCACAATCTATCGCCTATACCAGTCCGCCCTCAAGAAAAGCCACGCCCTGGATTACGACGATATGCTGGTTTTCACGTATCGCCTGCTAAAAGATAACTCCGATGTACTGCGGCGATATCAGCAGGTGTTCAAATACATACTGGTCGACGAGTTCCAGGATACAAGCAGCCTGCAGTACTACATAATCCGCATGCTCGGATCCGGGCATGGCAATATATGCGTCGTGGGCGACCCGGACCAGACTATTTATTCGTGGAGACAGGCCGAGGTCCGCAACTCCGAAATATTCCGCAGGGATTTCCCCGGCGTCAGAATTATCGACCTCGAAGAAAACTATCGCTCAACATCGACCATTGTGCAGGCGGCCAACGCTATGATAGCGCGCAACAGTATGCGCAGAAGCAGGCGGCTAACTACATCACGCGAGGCCGGCAGCCCCATATCCGTGGTACGGCTCAAGGACGGCAATGACGAAGCTCATTTCATCGCCGCACGTATCAAAGACCTGGCGGCCGAATACAGCCTGAAACTCAGCGACTTCGCCGTTCTCTATCGTATCAACGCTCAATCACGCGCGCTGGAAGATGCCTTCAATCTGGAGAAGATACCTTACAGGCTGGCCACCGGAACGCCCTTCTACAAGCGCCGGGAAATAATGGACCTGGCCGCCTGGCTCCGGGTTATACGCAATCCCGCCGATGACGCCGCTTTACTGCGTGTGATTAAACTGGCCGGTAAAGGTATCGGGCCCCAGACGCTGGCCCGGATGCAGGAACTGGCGACAAAGACAAAGGTCCATCTTTACCAGGCGCTCGAACAGGCTGCCGCCGGCGGGCTTGCTTCACTCAGTCAACACGCTCGAAGCCCGGCCGGCCGTTTTTACGCACTGCTGCAGGAACTGCATGCGCAAAGTAAGCACGTGAGCTTAACGTCCCTGCTCAACCTCATCGTGGATAGAACGGCCTACATGGAGCACCTCAAAGGTGAGGACAATCCCGATGAACGACTGGAGAATGTGCTGGAGCTCATATCGCTGGCTGCGGCCTATGAACATCTAAACCCGTTGACTGCTGTCAGTTCATTGCTTGGCAGGATCAGCCAGGCTTCCCAGGCCGCCGATGCGCAGCACCCGGGAGATGCGGCCATTTTCAATACGTTGCATGGGTCGAAGGGCTCAGAGTTCCGCGTGGTTTTTATCGCCGGTGTTGAGGAGGGCCTGCTGCCTCACAGCAGGTCATCGGACGAACAATCGAAGCTGGAGGAGGAGCGCAGGCTTTGTTATGTGGGCGTATCCAGAGCCATGGACAGCGTTTACCTGACTTACACTGAAAAGCGAATGGCCTTCGGCGAATTAAATTACCGCTTGCCCTCCCGGTTCTTACGGGAGCTGCCAGGCTCGCTGGTCACCATGCGAAATATGGCCGGGCCACTGCCGGCGCAGCCTCTCTCCCAGCAGTATCCTCCCTCTTTTGTAACGCCGGAGCCGAAGACGGTTGTAATGTTCAGTCCGGGCGATATGGTCAGGCATCACAGCTTCGGCGAAGGCAGGGTTACCCATGTGACCAGGCAGGCAGGGGATTTTCATGTTATAGTAGTTTTCGATTCCTACGGGGTTAAAAAATTCCTCGGCAGCCTGGCCGCCCTTGAGAAAATAACTTGAGCACGGACCAATCTTATCGTGAACTTGCGTTTCCCCGGGGATTTCTCTGGGGCGTGGGCACTTCGGCCTACCAGATGGAGGGCGGCAGTTTCAACACCCAGTGGTATGAGTTCGAGAAGGCTGACGGCATCAGGACCGGAGAAGCCAGCGGAAAGTCGTGCAACTGGTGGTATAACGCGGAGAAGGATTTCGACATCGCGCAATCCATGGGGTTGAATTCATTGCGGCTGTCGGTAAGCTGGGCCAGGATCGAGCCCGAGCAGGGCGTCTTCAATCCAGCGGCCATTGAACGTTACCGCCAGATGCTGGCCGCTCTGATCGAGCGAGGAATTCGCCCGATAGTTTGCCTGCATCACTTCGCCCATCCCATATGGTTCGAAAAGAAAGGGGCCTTTCTCTCCAGGGATTGCGTAACTGATTTCTCGCGATTCGTTAAATTCACAGTGTCTGAGCTCAGCGATTACTGCAACAACTGGCTGACCTTCAACGAGCCAAATATTTACGGTATCGAGGGATATGTGGATGGAAACCACCCTCCGGCATTGCACGACCACCTGGTCCAGTATTTCAAGGTATTGGGCAACATGGGGCTTTGTCACGGCTCAGCCTATCACATTATCCACAACCTGCAGCAACAGGCCAGCGTCAGCTTTGCCAATCATTTCCTGATATTCACCGCCGCCAAGACACAATTTTTCGACGGGCTTGCTGTGCGCGCGGCCAGGGACTCTTTTAATAACATCTTCATCAACATGGTCACCGGCAAGCAAGCCCCGTTATTCAGCGGCATCGATAAACGGCTCGACGAGATAAAAAATACCTGGGACTACGTAGGTATGAATATATACGGCGGCGTGGACGTCGCCTTCGATATAACCAAACCGAAAACCGCCTTTGTCCGACGAATCGCACCGCCCAGTGGACGGACGGGGGACCTCCCTCCCGGCGGCATACCGATGTTCGGCGAGATTTACCCGCAGGGCATAAAGATAGTGGTTGAGAGGCTCGCAAAATACGGCAAACCCTTTTTCATACTGGAAAACGGCGTCCCCGATAAAGACGATAAGCTGAGGCCGTGGGTGATCGCAACTGCAGTTAAGACCATGCACGACCTCATTCGGCAGGGACACAATATCCTCGGCTATCACCATTGGTCGCTGGTGGACAACTTCGAATGGGCCCTGGGTTACGCCATGAAATTCGGCCTGGTGGCCGTAGATCCTGCGACGCAGGAGAGAAAGCCCCGGCCTTCAGCTTCATTTTACGCCCAGATAGCGAAGGCCAACGCTCTGACAGCCGAAATGGTTATGAAGTACGTCCCCGCAGCGCTGGATGAGATCTTCCCCTCCAAATCTTAGCCACGCAAAAACTGAGGGGCGGCGGGTACCAGACCCGCCGCCCCTTTACCTGGGATTCTCCGATTACTGCTATGTTACTTTAAGTTTCCGCGCAGCTGGCAGGGCGGTCCACCCGCCGGCTTTTCCGGTTTGGGCAATTCGACCGCTGGCTTTTGCGCTACCCACGCCTTGTAGGCGTCGTACTGCGACTGCGTCATTTTTCCGTCTTTGAGAAGCTTATCCAGCATATTAGTATTAGCTCCCCCAAAGAACGGGCATCCAGGTATGTCGGCCGGTTTGGCAGCCAACCAAGCCTTGTAGGCGTCCGCCTGCTCCTGGGTCAGCTTGCCGTCGGTAACCAGTTTGGCAAACATGTCGTTCTGGCGGGCCTGCTGCTCCTCAAGCATGACCTGCTTGAAGGCATCTTCCAGAGTAGCCTTATCGATGTTGAGCTTGGCCGCAACCTTCTCCAGGATATCGCCGTTGAAGCGAGCGCCAAAACCTTGCCCGGGCGGCGGTCCCTGCGGTATACCGGCGGGCGCCGTTGCGGTAGCGCCCGTATCATCTGCATTAACGGCGGTCATTACGCCGGTTATCAGCAATACTACCGCAAGCATCCCGGCAGCCAGGCTTATTACCTTTTTCCACATATTGATCCTCCTTCTGGTGGAATTGCTGAGGGATAAGTGTTCCTCTCAGTTATATACAGAATACCCGATGATTGTTAGCAAATTATTTGGGCGATTATCCCTTTGCCTCATGTATCCTTTGCGAGCGAGGTGTGGTAAAATGAGGGGGTGGGGAGGAAAGAGGAGACAAAACAAATTCTCAATGCCTTTAAAGGCTGGGTTAGTGATACCCCCTTGCGAATTGCGGGGTGGGTTATGAGTCTATTTGTATTTTTCGGCGCAATAATCGGCATTATTACTTGGATATGGCAATTTTCCCCACCTTTGTACGTTTGGTTATGTTTTGCTTTGGTGGTGGTCAGCGTTATATGGCTTAGTTTCATTCCCTATTATAAAAGGGAGCGGCATAGGGCATCGTCTGTAATTACCAATATGGCGTATATAGAAGCATTCATCATAGATGGGAAAGAATTTTTAGATGGTTTTAAGAGAGAAGTGGTGGTTTTAACACATGATAAAAATAGGGCAAAACAATGGCAATTTGATGTAGCGGAATACTTACGAAAAAACATACCAGACGAATATATATTGTGGCACCGTTATACCGCAATTGATTTCCAGTCTGCTGAACAATCAGATTGCATCGCCTTCATAGAGACTGGTTTAAATAGATTGGAAACCATACACGCTATATTGCGCCAGAGTTGCAAAAGAGATTGACAGATTTGTTTGAGAGAACAACAATAGAACTATGGCAAAACGACTGATAACTAAACGAGATATAACGGAAGCACAGTTTTTCGCTTTGCTCAGTAAGGCTTCGCAGCCCGTGAATGCAACGGAATCTGATTTAGCACCGTTAGAAACATCGGACATTCTTCCAGACGGTGATTGTAGCGAAACTGATACTCGTTTAAATAAGTCTGAAGATATTTCGGGCTGACAGCGTGGTAAACGCCATCAATTCCCCTCTTAACTAAAGACCAGAAGCCCTCAACAGTGTTTGTATGTGCATCCCCTCTGACATAGGATTTCTTGTTGTGGTTTACGGTCTTGTGGTTATACCCCAGCCTATCGAGAATCTTATAAGCATTGTATTCATCAGTATAGATAATAGCCTTTTGAGATACATTCTTAGCTATTAGTGGCATAACCGTATATTTGCTGACATCGGTAACAACCTTTGATTTGACCTTGCCATGTCTTTCGACAATACCGATCACCGCCGTTTTATTCTCGCCACCACGCCCACGAATACCCTTGCGTTTGCCACCCATATAAGTCTCGTCAATTTCAACGGCGTCAGTGAATATACCCATGTTTTCATTGAGTAATTTACGAATCTGTTTGAACATGCGCCATGCAGTTTTGTAAGTCATGCCATGCTTGCGCTGTAATGCCAAAGCGGAGAAACCGGAACGAGTAGTAGCCATTTCGTGAATAGCATCAAACCATATCTTAAGAGGTGTAGTAGTCTTATGAAAGATGGTCCCGGCAAGCGGGCTTACCTGATGTCCGCACCGATCACACTCATAGACAGGACGGTTGGCTAACCTGTGGTGTTTGGTGATTTTCTTGCAGACAGGGCAAGTAATACCATCAGGATAACGAAGCCTTTTAATCCATTCTAAACATGCCTTGTCATCGGGGAACTTCTTTTCAAAGTCCCTGGTAGTAAACGGTGTCTGCTTAAACTTCTCTTTCATTGTAACCACCTCTTAATTAGCTATAGTATAACAGGTCGGTTACATGATGTCAAGGGATAATTACCATCTGTGCATTTTATTACGTAGAGCTGTTCGTTGACGCACCGTTCAATCGGTGATACATTATGCAGGGTCTTCATCCCGCGTCAATATTGCTTAATAAGGGGGGTGCCTCATGCTTTCGTTCAGCCCGTCTGAAGAACAGCAAATGATCGTAAATACGGTCAAACAATTCGCCAATGACGTCATGCGCAAGAAATTTCGGGAATGTGATGAAGCGGGGCAGATTCCTGATGAAATAATCAATACTGCCTGGGATCTGGGATTGGTGGTCAGTTGTATTCCCGAAGAGTATGGAGGCGCAGGCTGGGAACATTCCGCCCTGACGGGCACTTTATTGGCCGAGGAGCTGGCCTGGGGCGACCTCTCTATGGCCATGCACATCCTTAGTCCCTGGCTGGGCGTATTGCCGATCGTGGAAATGGGTACCGCGGAGCAGAAGAAAAAGTTCCTGCCTTCAGTCTGCGGCGGCAAGTTCACCGCCGCTACGGCTGCCTTTGTCGAGCCGAGGTTTGACTTCGATCACAACGAATTCAGCACAGTAGCCAAGAAGAACGGCGGCTACACGCTTAGCGGTGATAAGTGCTATGTGCCACTGGCTCCCGATGCCGCCTTTACGCTGGTTTACGCCAGGGACGGCGGTTCCTCCCAGTGCTTCATTGTAGACAAGGGGACCAAAGGCCTGAACATCGGCGAGCGCGAGAAGAACATGGGTATCAAAGCGCTGACCACCTACGAGATCTTGATGAAGGACTGCAAGATACCTGCTGAGAACAAACTCGGCGGTGGCAAGGGATGCGATTTTAAACGGTTGACTAACCTTTCCCGCACGGCACTGGCCGCCCTGGCTGTGGGTCTGGCCCGCGGCGCCTTTGAATTCTCCCGCGACTATGCAAAAGAGCGGTTTGCCTTCGGCGAACCAATCGGGTCGCGCCAGGCTGTCGCCTTCATGCTGGCTGACATGGCCATCGAGATAGATGCCGCCCGCCTGCTTAACTGGGAGGCGGCCTGGCTGCTGGACAAGAAAGAAGAGGCCACCCGTGAGTGCTGCCTGGCAAAGGCCTATGCTGACAATATGGTGATGCAGTGTACGGACTATGGCGTACAGGTGATGGGCGGCCACGGATATATCCGCGATAATCCGGTGGAACTGTGGTTCCGCAACGGCCGCGGTTTCGTGGCTTTTACCGGCATGTCCATAGTTTAACAAGGAGATAAATCGATGATTGATTTTGAACTGAGCGCTGAAGAGAAAGCCAAGATACAAGAAGCACACGATGTGGCGGAGATACATTTCCGCCCTGTGAGCCGTTACTACGACGAGAATGAACACGAGGAGCCGCAAGAGATCATTGATTTCATGTGGGACAACAGGGGTAAGGGTTTCGTGACCGCCCTCGGCGTGGTGGGCGCTATGATGGTGGAAGAGCTCTGCTGGGGCGACGCCGGGCTTTACCTGGCATCCCCGGGCCCCGGCCTGGGCGGCGCCGCCGTATTCGCCGCCGGAACCAAGGAGCAATGGGGAAAGTTCCTGGCGCGCTTTAACGAAGGTAAGCCCAAGTGGGGCGCCATGGCCATGACTGAGCCGGGCTGCGGTTCCGATACTTCTGCCATCCAGGCTACCGCCGCGCGTGACGGCGACTACTGGGTGTTAAACGGGGAGAAGATCTTCGTTACCATGGGACACCGCGCGCTCGACCTTTCGGAGGGCATCATCGTGGTGTGGGCCTCGATAGATAAATCGGCCGGCCGCGCCGGAATGAAATCTTTTGTGGTTGAGGCCGGCACACCCGGCATGAAGGTGGAGAAAAAGGAGAAGAAGCTGGGCATCAGGGCCTCCGACACTGTAACTGTCACCTTTGATAACTGCCGCATCCCCATCGGGAACATTCTGGGCAAGGCCGAGGTCAAGAGCAAGACCGAGGGCTTCAAGGGCGCCATGGCCACCTTCGACGTTACCCGCCCGATGGTGGCTGCTCAGGCTCTGGGCGTGACCCGCGCCGCGCTGGATATGTTACGAGATGAGATAGACAAACAGGGCATCAAGATACGCTACGATTTGCCCCGCAGCAAGCAGACCGCGCTCGAACGTGACATCATCGAAATGGAAGCCAACTGGCGGGCGGCCCATCTGCTCATGATACGCGCAATGTGGCAACTCGGCAGCGGCCAGTCCAACGCACTGGAAGCATCGATGTCCAAGGCCAAGGCCGGGCGCGCCGCAACGCTGATTACACAGAGGGCTGTTGAATTGATGGGGCCGCTTGGCTACTCGCGCAAATACCTGTTCGAGAAATTCATGCGGGACGCCAAGATCAACGACATATTCGAGGGAACGGGCCAGATCAACACTCTCGTGGTAGCCCGCAGGGTGCTGGGTTTCACAAGAGACCAACTTAAATAGCGGGATCAGGGCGTAACGAAAAACTTGCGCCAGACCTGTCCGCCGGTAAACGGTCCCCCGTGCCCGGCATAGAAAATCTTTGGCCTCCTGTCAAGGATGTCCTTGATGCTTTTAGTTGCCGTTTCGATATCCTCGCAAATATAGGGGAAACCCGGGGTACTCTTTCTTAGCATGCCGCCGAAGATCATATCCCCCACAAGCGCGCAGCCCCCGGCCAGCAGGACTGATACCGATCCTGGAGTATGTCCCGGTGTGGGTATTATCTTACCCTCGATCCCGTAGTCGCGCAGGTCCATCTCACCATCCACCAACAGCTGGGGCTCCATTCCCTGTACTTTCGGTTTTACCATGCCGGAGAGCGCAACCATGATCCTTCCCCTGCCACCCACCGGGCAGAGCGCCGGGTTTACTCCCGTCCTTAATGCTTCGACATCACCTTTATGTATCGCCACGGGAGCGCCGGTCTTTTCCCTTAAATAAGCCGCGCTGCCGGTGTGATCATGGTGCCCGTGCGTAATGATGATGAGCGAGATGTCATCCGGCCTGATGTCGTGACGGCTCATGGTTTTCAATATCCTCTCGCCGTAGCCGGGAAAGCCGGTGTCAACGATAATCGATCGTTCGCCTCGCACAATAAAGGCATTTACGATCGCTGATGTGACCGCGAAAACTTCCTGCTTAACTCCTGCCATATCTGCCCCCTATGATATCAAGTTTGACCAGGGACTGAGCAGGACAAAGCCCCGAAGCGCTGTGGTTATGTCGGGTCCGCCCTGCGTTTCCCTCTGCCTTCGGTATCGTACCACATACTAGTAAATTTATGTACTTGTTACCGTCAGCAAATCAAAACCGCTGACTTTGTCAGGCAGGCGTGCCACATTTACGCCCAGAATCTCATAAAGTATAACTTCGCCTACCAGCCAGGTTTTGACTCCTGTTCTCAGGCACCCGGTGATGGTCGCACCTGCTCTCCCCAGCGCAGCGTGGATATGCAGGGAGGGTTTGCCGTCCCCATCCGGCGCCAGCACCCCTATGCCCACTACCTCATGAACGCCGTCAATGGGGACCAACATGGGATCAATCGGAAGTTCTTTATTTCGGCGAGGGCCCGAGACTACCTCCCCGCTGCCGATCCCGCCCACCAGTATGGCCTGTCCCGTCGAGACCTTATTTTCTTCGGCAAATCTCTCGATACAACCGGGCAGCTCATCTCCATCATCCAACCTGATCACAAAGACGCGGCCAATCTTGCCTTCACTATATTTCATTTTTCTACCTCGATTGTCCCCGGCCTATTTGGCAAATCTACCTCCATGTTATGGTAAAAGCTACGGCAAGGCAAAAACATGTCCTTGTTATCACCGGGCTTTTAGCTTAAAATACTACCGATTTAAGGTCATCGGATGGGAATGGACACACTGGTTAATATCCTCGAATATATATCTCTGGGCATAGGGATAATCGGCATATTCATCGTGATGTGGGGGGTGATTGTCGGACTGGTGGAATTTATCCACGCTCAGATCGTCCACTTTGGCAGGCAAAAGAAGCCATTGCCGCTGGAAAAGATACGCATCGACCTGGGGCGTTACCTGCTGCTGGGGCTGGAGTTCCTCATCGCAGCAGATATAATCCGCACGATCGTCAAGCCCAGCCTGGAGGAAGTGGCCGTACTGGTAGCCATCGTCGCCATCAGGACGGTGATCAGTTACTTCCTCAACAAAGAGATCGAGCGCCTCGGGCATACTAAATGAAGTGATGAACAAGCATCGAAGAGGAGGCCCGTAAATGAAAATTGCTGAGATCGAGCTATTCCATGTCCACATTCCGCTGAAGCAAACCTTCTGGCCCACCTGGATACCCGGCTATCCCCAGACACATAACCGGTTCACGCTGATCAAGCTGACGACGGATGACGGCATAGAGGGCTGGTCGGCGGGCACGGCCATGGGCGAGGAGCGGCAGGGCCTGGGTGACCTTTTAGGAGGCTACCTGCTGGGCTCAGACCCATCCGATATCGACCGTATCCAGAGCCTGCTCAAGCAGGCCAGCTTCCTGGGCTGGCTGAACTACTGGATCGAGCCGGCCTGCTGGGACATATTAGGCAAGTCCAAAGGCAAGCCTGTTTACGAACTGCTGGGCGGCACCGCCAGGCCGATCGAGGTCTACAACTCCTTTGGCGAGCTTCATGAGCCTGGCCAGCGTATACAGGAGCTGCTGGCTTTGAAAGAGCAGGGCTTCAAGGCCTTCAAGCTGCGTGTTATAGCCAGGGAGTTTAAAGACGACGTTCGGCTGATCGAGGAGGTGCGTAAGGGCGTAGGACCCGACCCTGTCATCGGCGTGGACGCCAACCAGGGCTGGCTGGTCTCCATCGTCGACCGTATACCTGCCTGGGACCTGAAGCGCGCCACCGACTTCGCCAAAGCCTGCGCGGATAATAAAATCGAGTGGCTGGAGGAGCCGCTGGACTGGCACGATTATGACGGTCTGGCCGCCCTCAAGAAAGTATCACCGGTCAAGATAGCGGGCGGGGAGCTTAACCACGGGTGGGACGAGATCAAAATAATGTTTGAGAAGGACTGCTTCCATATATACCAGCCGGATGCGACATTTGCCGGCGGCATCCAGCAGGTGATGAAGGTCATCGATACCTGCCATAAAAACGGCCGCGGCTTCTCACCGCACACATGGACCAGCGGCATCGGCTTTTACATCGGATGGAACATGGTGCTGGCCGATAAGGACAACCGCCTTCCGCTGGAATACCCCAACGAGCCTCCCTCCTGGATACCCGAGTTCCGCGAGGG
>CAYVBI010000028.1:0-15373 GCA_964448985.1 uncultured Dehalococcoidales bacterium | reverse complement strand
AGCTATGCGCAGGGCCTGGAAGGTCCTGGTGGCGGGATGTATCTTGCTGTAGCGTTCACCTATCGCGTCGGAGACTGTAGCAGCAAGGTCGGCGGTATCTGAGATCGGCCGATGGTCGACTATGTTTTTAGCAATTCTATTTGCCAGAGGTTCTTCGCCGTAAATGAGTATTAGCTGGGCCAGCTTGGCTTCAGGGAGCTTATTGACTATATCTGCGGCTGTAAGCTGTTCATCCGGATTGAACCTCATATCCAGAGGCCCGTTTAACTGGAAGCTGAAGCCGCGCTCCGCGCTGGCGAGTTGGAGCGATGATAGTCCGAGGTCAAAGAGGATACCGCTGGCGGCGAAAAAGCCGGTCTCGCGGCAGATATTCTCAAGATTGTAGAAGTTGTCGTTGATGATAACAGAGCTTTCAAAGAAATCGTAGAGGTTATGTTGGGCCAGATTGATGGCTTCGGGGTCGGCGTCTATGCCGAGCAATTGGCCGTCGGGCTGGCATCTGGACAGGATGGCAAGGGAATGTCCGCCGCCTCCAAGAGTACAATCTATATATCGCCTGCCCGGCCTGACATCGAGCGCTTCCACAACCTCGTCCGCGAGAACCGGTGTATGTACCCTGTTTGCTAACGCGAGGCTCATTTCCTTTCCTCCAGTATCTCCATCAACTGGCGCGCATCGTCAGCGGACGGGCGTTCTTTATGCCACTGGCCGGGATTCCAGATTTCGAAGCAGTTATTGGTACCCAGTACCACAGCGGTGTCCGATATCGAGCACCTTTCCCGCAATGTAGAGGGCAGGGCTATCCTTCCCTGGTTATCAATATTGACCTCGTTGGCATTGCTAAAGATAAAGCGATTGATCCTTCTTTCCTTGTCGGAAACGAGGAAAGTGGCAGAGGCCTGGTTGGCAGTCATCTTGCTCCAGTCAGCCTTTGTGTAGGCGGTGATGCAGTTATCCGCCACCAAGGTTAAAACCAGGCCGTCCTCGATCTCCCTGCGGAACCTGGGAGGAAGGGGCAGCCGTCCCTTGTTATCAACCTTGTATTCGTATTCGCCAACAAACATTTCTTTTAAACCTGTAAAACTGGTTATACCAGGAGAGCTTCTCTCTCGACTTCTCCTTCAAGGTTTCTTATGGCGCTCCAGTCCAGAGCAGCCAGCTCCTGTACATAGTCGCTAAGCGCGTGTCCGGGATTCAACGAGTAGTGCGCGATACCGCTGGTGCAGTAATTTTCCTCCACCATTCCTTTGTCTATCAGTTCCCGCAGCAGTTCGCGAAGGTGATGGTGCGTAATGTCGAGAACGTGTGCAATGCAGTCAAGGTTGAACTTGGCTTGCGGATGCCTGCCCCAGAAGAGCAGGAGGCGTAAGCGGTATCCCGTGAAATCATTTTCCCTTAAAAAAGAGATTAGATCGTGGTCCGTCATTTTGACGCACTGACTATTCATTACCATGTCGTTTCCCCTTTTTTACCACTTTTTACCACTATGTCCCATTATTTACACTTTTGCCCCCACTTGTCAATAGTTTTTTAGGGAAAAGTTTTAATAAATGGTTGGATTCTTTGCCCCGCCCACACTGTTACGCAGGGGAAATCCACAAATTATGGTAATAGTGAGGCAGGCTACACAACATATAGTTTATTAGATCATATGTTCTACTATTCGTACAGGATGTTCAGCTTGGCCATAGATTTGGTAGTACGAGTGAGTTATGGTAGAATTACGTGCCTTTTCAGGCAGATGGATTCAAGAGCCTATGTTGAGGATCGATATATTGACACTTTTCCCCGAAGCCTTTTCAGGATATCTGACGCACAGCATCGTCGGCCGGGCGCTGGAGAGGCAGGTTGTAGATATACGCCTGCATAATATAAGGTCGTTTACCCATGACAGGCACCATACTGTGGATGACTATTGTTATGGAGGTGGCGCCGGCATGGTGATGAAGCCGGACCCTCTCTTTGAAGCAGTGGAATGGCTGCGTGGGGAGATAGGGGAGGGCGACTATCCGGTAGTGTTGCTTACGCCCCAGGGCAAGTTATTCACGCAGGAAATGGCCGGCAGGTATGCCGTGCAAAACAATATAATAATGATATGCGGACACTACGAGGGAGTGGATGAGAGAGTTGCTGAACACCTTGTCACCGACGAGATCAGCATAGGGGACTACCTGTTGAGCGGTGGTGAACCGGCTGCCATGGTTGTAACCGATTGCCTCGTCAGGTTGCTGCCGGGGGCCATTGGATCAGATATGTCTCTGGTTGAGGAATCGCATGTGGACGGATTGCTGGAATACCCTCAATATACAAGGCCGCCCGAGTTCCGGGGATGGAAGGTGCCTGATATACTACTGTCGGGGAACCATAAGGAGATCTCTGACTGGAGGCGAAGGCAAAGCATCCTGCGGACGGCGCGCAGGCGTCCGGACCTTCTGGGTAAGGCGAAATTGACAGATCGCGAGCTAAATCTGGTAAAATCTACGGATTTGAATAATAATTGACAGTATTAAATTAAGGAAAGGAATCTATCATGGACATCAATACCATCGGAAAGAACAAGGTCAAGCCGGGACTGCCCAAATTGTCCCCTGGCGATAACGTTCGCGTCAGCTTCAAAATAAAGGAGGCCAGCCGCGAGCGATTGCAGACCTTCCCGGGACTGATTATCAAAGTTACCAAGCACAATTCAGGCGGCAATTTTACGGTTCGCAGGGTGACCTCGGGCATAGGTGTCGAACACACTTTCCCATTGGCCTCTCCCCTGTTGGAAAAGATTGAGGTAGTGCGCCACGGAAAAGTCAGGCGCGCCAAGCTGTACTACATCAGGCGGCTCAGCACCAAGGAAGCAAGGCTTAAGGAAAGGCGTGAGAGGATCGCCGAGGCGACCTCGCCGGCCCCGGTTGAAGATATGTTGACCGCCGCCCCTGAGCCAGAGGCTCCCACAAGCGAAGCCGAATAAGCCGGATGCAATTTGCTGAGGTGGCCGTAGGCGCAGCCGGAGGCCACCGACATACTTTCACCTACTCTATACCTCCTTCGCTCCAGATAGAGAGTGGCTGCGCGGTGCTCGTGCCATTTGGCCCGAGACTGTTGCGAGGCATCGTTACCGGGATATCGGATATCTCCAGGGTGCCCGAGACGCGAGATATAATCAGTATCATCTCGCCCCTTCCATTGATCACACCCGAGCGCATCAGTCTGGCATCGTGGATTGCCGACTATTACGTGGCTCCCATTTTCAACTCCCTTGCCCTCATGCTGCCTCCGGGATTTAATAGCAAGCGGCAGATGAAACCCAAATTTCAAAGGTATCTTATATTAAATGTAGATGGGGAATATCTACCCGTTATTCTGGAACAGCTTAAAAAAGCACGAGCCGGAAAGCAGGCAGGTGTGTTGGAAGCGCTGCAGGCCGCCGGTGGTAAGATGGCGACGGCCCTGGTATTAAAAAAAGTGGGGTGTGGCCGAGTGGTGATAACGGCCATCCGGTCCAAAGGGCTGATCAGCGAGGTTAGCGAGGATGTATTCCGCGATCCAATAGCCAGGACTGATCATCCGCTCGAATTTCCTTTGCAGTTTACCGATGGACAACAGGCCGCCTGGAATCCCATCCGAGATGCCATACGGGCGGGGGGCCGCAAAGCGGCATCCTCCATGTTTCTGCTGCATGGTGTAACAGGAAGCGGTAAGACCGAGATTTATCTTCAGGCGCTGGCCGAGACGGTCAAAAGGGGTAGGAAAGGTATTTGTCTGGTGCCTGAGATATCGCTGACACCCCAGGTGATCGACCGTTTCTTTGCCCGGTTCCCGGGCAGGGTTGCTGTGCTGCACAGCGCGCTCACAGCGGGGGAGTTGTACGATGAATGGCATCGTATAGCCCACGGCGATTTCGACATCGTTATCGGGCCGCGCAGTGCCGTATTCGCTCCTCAGCCTGAACTGGGACTGATCATAGTAGACGAGGAGCACGAGTGGGCCTATAAGCAATCGGAAAAGTCGCCACGCTATCATGCGCGCGAGGTGGCTATTCAGCTAGCGCGGCTGACGAGCTCAGTGCTGATCATGGGCAGCGCTACACCTGATGTGGAGACCTATTATCGCGCCACACGTTCGGAATTTCAGCTTGTTGAGTTGTCCGAAAGAGTTACACCGCTGGGTCAAACGCCTCTGCCGGAAGTTGATGTTGTAGATATGAGGCGTGAGCTTAAAAGCGGCAACCGTGGTATTTTCAGTCGTCTGCTGCACTCAAGCATGACAGAATCGTTGAATCGACATGAGCAGATTATCTTATTTATTAACCGCAGGGGCCGGGCCACTTTCATTGCATGCCGGGATTGCGGCTATGTCATGAACTGCAGGCGCTGTTCAGGCGCTCTGACATATCATTCCGCGGAGAAACGCCTTATTTGCCACCGCTGCCGGCGATTTTATCCTGTGCCACGAAAATGTCCCCAATGCTCGGGCCGCGAGATAAAATTTTTCGGCATTGGCACCGAATCTGTCGAGGCGGAGTGCCGCAAGCTGTTCCCCCGTGCCGGAGTCATCCGGTTTGACAGTGACGCAATCACAGATGCGCGTACTTTTAAGACGGTAGTGGACTCCTTCCGCAGGCGGCGTATAGACATACTGGTAGGGACGCAGATGCTGGCCAAGGGGCTGGACTTTCCCGGTGTTTCGCTGGTTGGAATCGTGAGCGCCGACACGAGCCTGAACCTGCCCGACTTCAGGTCCGGCGAGAGGACCTTTCAACTGCTCTGCCAGGTGGAGGGCAGGGCCGGACGTGGCATCTATATCGGAAGGGCTGTGGTTCAAACCTATAATCCGGACTACTATGCGATAAAGTTTGCTGCCAGGCATGATTACGCCGGTTTTTATGCCAGTGAGATATGCTACAGACGTGAATTCGGTTATCCGCCCTTTAACAGCATGGCGAGAATGGTTTTCAGCCACACCAGCGAAAGCAAATGTTTTGAGGAAGCCGAGCGCAGGGCCGGTCTCATAAGTCAGGAGATAGCCTCAAAAGGGCTTACCGGAATTAAAATAGTCGGGCCGGCGCCGGCCTATATCATGAAGCTAAGGGGCAGATTCCAGGTGCAGATCATTTTACTGGGACATGAGCTGCATAGTCTGCTGCGAGGCATCGATTTGCCGGCGGGTTGGATTTTGGACGTTGACCCTGTGGGTATGATTTAATTATTTATTATGGCAGTGCTGAAGATTCGCACCAATCCCGACCCCGTTTTGCGGAAAAAGGCCGTGAAAGTTACCGGCATCGATGATTCGGTGCGCCGGCTTGTCGATAACATGATCGAGACACTGGAGGAATCATCCGGCGTTGGCCTGGCTGCAAACCAGGTGGGTGTACCGCTGCGTATTGTGGTTATACAGATACCGGACGAGGAGTGTCTGGTACTGATAAATCCTGTGATAGTTGAGACCCAGGGGGAGCGTACTGTCGTTGAAGGCTGTCTGAGTATACCGGGCTATCAGGCCGAGATATCCAGGGCTGAGACCGTCAAAGTCAGGGCAAAAGGGAGAAACGGCAGGATCATACGCAGAAAAGCTACCGACCTTTTAGCGCAGGCCATACAGCACGAGGTGGATCACCTAAACGGTGTGCTGTATATCGATTATTTAAGTGATATGAGCCAACTGGTGAAAACCTCGTCAGTTCCTGATTAAAGGAACAACGGATTCGGATCAGCCGGTCCAATCCATTTCAACTACGAATTTTCCTGTCCAGTTCTCCATCGACACAGGATAGAAACCGGGAGTGTCCTTGACGATCTGGAATTCTACATCCTGTGTCTTGCCGGGGCTCAATGTGATATCGTGTTGTGCTTCGGCTATGCCCTTTATTCTCAGGATGAGCGGATGGCTGCCGGTTATTTCGCCCGTATTGGTGACCGATGCTGTAATTATGACAGGCTGTCCCTGGCGCACGCGTTCCGGTGAGATAGAAAAATTGCTAACAGTGAATGAAGGAGGCGTGAGAGGGATGACCGTAAAGAATCCGCCCAGGCCGTCGATGTCGGCATAGTAATCGCCCGCCGCGTCCTTGACGACAACGAAGCCGGCGGTCTGGCTGGCTCCCGGTGTCAGCGACATGTCGGTGATGTTCTCCACCACTCCGCCTACACGCAGTACAACGCTGTATTTCCCCATCTGGGCTCCGTTGTTGGATACAATTATGCTGACATTCACAGGCTCGCCGACTTTCACGTGGTTGGGTGTGATGGTGAGGTTACTGACTGTGAATTTGGGCATACCCATTTGCTGAAAGGGCATTGCTTGCTGCTGCGCCCCGGGCTGCATGGGAGGATACATGCCCTGAGGACCCATAGCCTGCATAGGAGGCTGTCCGGCTGTATGCGGTCCCTGCGGCATACCCGGACCTTGCTGAGGCGGCATGTGTGGCATGGGTGGGGCAGGTGGCGGCTGTACCCCGAAAGGCATACCCGGCTGTCCCAGAGGGGCGCCGGAAATTGGAGGGGGCATTCCATGGCCTGGCTGCGGCTGCATACCCGGAGGCATTCCGTGACCCGGCTGTGGCTGCATGCCCGGAGGCATACCCTGCATCGGCGGCTGCCCGGGATGCTGCTGACCGGCCTGCGGCATGTGGGGCGCCTGCGGATACTGTGGGCCCTGTGGGCCCTGTGGGTACTGCGGTCCCTGCATGGAAAGAGAGTGCATTCCCTGAAGAGTTGGTGGGGCCATGCCCGGCTGTGTTTGATGCGGTAAAGGTGGCGGCATTCCCGGCTGAGACTGGAACTGGGGTTGCATACCCATCGCGGAGGGTGGTTGGCCCGGCTGTTGTCCGCCAGGCATCATGCCGGGCATGGACATATCGTAGGGTGCACCTGGTTGACCAGGTCCCTGCATGCCCATGGGCATACCTTCAGGCATACCCGGCATACCCGGCCTTGGCATCTGGCCGGGGAACGGAAATGCGTCGGGGCCTCCCGGCTGGCCCGGCTTACCCTTACCTTTTGCCTGTTTCTTGCCAAGGTCCGGCTGTGCGCCTGCCTTGCCTTTGCGGGATGGCTTGGTTACCATCAGGACGATCAGCATAACGATCACGCCCAGAACAATGCCGAAAAATCCCCAGAGGTATGGTGGGAACATATCAAAAAACGATCCGCTCTTGACCGTGAAGAAACCCTGCAGGTTTCCTACTTTGACGTCATTGTTGCCGGCAGTCTGGGCGGTGACGGTAAATACAACATCCTCGCTTTCGGCAGGCCCCAGCGATAGCTGCTTGGCGGTGCCGACCGCAGTGCCGTTTATCTTAACTGCCAATGGGTAGGTTATATCGAAGAGGCTGTCGTTGGTTGCCTTGACTTTTATGGTGACTATTTTGCCCTGGTCGACCTCGACGGGCGAGATAAAAGGAACACCTTTGGTCAGCGTCAGGCCTTCGGGCAGGTCTGAAGCGTCATCCGCTTCTATAGCAGGTGTGGTAAATACGGATGGCCCGGTATGTACCCGGTTGTCGATGCTAACTCCCGTGTCTGTAAACAGATGACTTTCCGCATTTACGCTATATGGCAGAAAAACAGCCGATAATATCAGCAGCGCAATCGGTAACGATATTAGCATCCTTCTCATTAATATATAGCCTCCAATAGATTTACCGCATGCAACCTGATAATACTCTACTCTAAAACCAAGTGTAAATCAATAGTAATTAGCTGCCGTCTCCATTTTCAATCGAATTGAGGCGTTCCTCATCCATCCCGAAGTAATGAGCTATTTCATGTTTTACTGTTCTTATGATCTCACGCTTGATTTCGCCTGCCGATCTGCATTGGGCTTCCAGCGGCTTCTGAAATACGGTTATCCTGTCCGGCAGCACCAGGTTATAGCTCTGGTCGCGATGAGTAATCGGGGTTCCCTCGTATAAACCTAAGAGATCATGCCTGTCCCTGAGGCCGACACTCTTCAGTTGCTCTTTGCTGGGCCAGTCCTCAACGAAAATTTCAACGTTATCCAGTAGTTCTCCGAATTCCTCCGGCAGGCTCGATACTGCATCGGCAACAAGTTCTTCGAATGTCTCTCTCTGCATATTTTGATGTTCCCTTGATTCATAATATCAAGTTTTCGTAGCGACGGCACTAGCTACTATAGGGACCGGGTATAAAATTTGCTTGGATGGCAGTATGGGTCGCAGCTAAAGCTGTGACACTATATTATATTGACGATCGAAGGCATAGGGGCTAAAATTCTGTCTATTATGAAAGCTGCGAGCCGCTATAATCCACAAGAAATCGAGAGGAAATGGCAGGATAAATGGGCCCGGGACCGTTTATACGAAGCCAATGAGAACGATCCGAGACCTAAGTTTTATGCCCTGACCATGTTCCCTTATACATCGGGTGATTTACACATCGGTCACTGGTATGCCATGGCTCCTTCCGACGTGTATGCAAGGTACAAGATGATGCAGGGATTCAACGTCATGCATCCCATGGGCTTCGATGCCTTCGGTCTTCCGGCTGAGAATAAAGCCATTGCGACCGGCATTAATCCGGCCGATTGGACCATGAAAAACGTCGAGAATATGCGGCGTCAGCTACGTACCATCGGGGCCATCTATGATTGGAGCCGGGAGGTCATAACCTGCCAGCCTGAGTATTATAAATGGACGCAGTGGTTTTTCCTTAAGCTGTACGAGGCCGGACTCGCCTATCGCGGCAAGGCGGCGGTGAACTGGTGCCCCCGCTGCCAGACTGTGCTTGCCAATGAACAGGTGGTGGGGGATGGAGTATGCTGGCGTTGCGAAAGTGTGGTGGAAAAGAAGCAGCTCGAGCAGTGGTTTTTCCGCATCACCAAATACGCAGATGAGCTGCTTGATTTCAAGGGCATTGATTGGCCGGAACGTATACGTATCATGCAGACCAATTGGATAGGCAAAAGCTACGGCGCTGACATATCGTTTGGACTTGATCGGTCCGATATCAAGGAAAAGGAGATACGGGTCTTCACTACCCGGCCCGATACGCTTTTCGGCGTGACCTTCTTCGTTATTGCCCCGGAACATCCGCTGGTGCCTGTGCTAACTACCCCTGATCGCAAGGAAGAGGTGGATGCTTATGTGCGCAGGGCGCAGCGACAGACCGAGTTTGAAAGGACGGCGGCCGAGACGGAAAAGACAGGGGTCTTCCTGGGCAGCTATGTGATCAATCGTGTAAACGGCGAGAAAGTCCCAATCTGGATAGCCGATTATGTGCTGCCTCAGTACGGCACAGGCGCAGTAATGGGTGTGCCGGCGCATGACCAGAGGGACTTCGAATTCGCCAAGAAATACGGCATCCACATACGGACCGTGGTAGCCCCGCCAGATTGGAACGGCAGCGACCTGATTGCGGCCCACATTGAAGGTGGCAGCATGGTTAATTCAGGCCAGTTCAACGGTCTGACCGACCAGGAGATGGTCGAGGCGATATGTGAGTTTCTTAAAGAAAAAGGGTGGGGTGGAAAGACCATTACCTACCGTTTGCGTGACTGGCTGATATCACGTCAGAGGTACTGGGGTGCGCCCATACCCATGGTCTATTGCAGTAAGTGCGGGATCACCCCCGTATCCGAGAAGGACCTGCCGGTACTGCTGCCGCCCGATGTAGAGTTCAGGCCGACGGGGGAATCACCCCTGAAAGACTGCGAATCGTTCGTGAATACTAAGTGTCCTAAATGCGGTTCCCCCGCCAAAAGGGAAACGGATACCATGGATACCTTCATGTGCTCATCATGGTATTTCCTGCGCTATACAAGCCCGAACTACGATAAATACCCCTTTGAAAAGGGCAGGCTCAAGTACTGGATGCCTGTGGACCTGTATACGGGAGGTGCTGAGCATGCCACCATGCACCTGCTGTATTCCAGGTTTTTTGTGAAGGCTATCAGGGATATGGGTATCGTCGATTTTGACGAGCCTTTCACGCGGCTCTTCAATCAAGGTATCATCGGCAGCCAGGGTGAGAAAATGAGCAAATCAAAGGGCAATGTGGTGACTCCAGACGATTATGTCTCACAGATGGGAGCTGATGCCGTACGTGTCTACCTCATGTTTGTGGGACCCTGGGAACAGGGGGGGGACTGGAACGACAATGGCATTGTGGGCATGAGCAGATGGCTTAACCGTGTGTGGAGCCTGGCAGCCACAGATTACCAGGAGAATAAAGTCGATGCGGAATCATCCAAAGAGTGCCTGCGGATCATGCATAAAACGATTAAGAAGGCCTCGGGTGATATTGAACGGTTCCGATTCAACACCATGCTGGCTGCATTGATGGAATACACCAATACGTTAAGCAAGGTGATGGAAGCGGGCAGCGTTCCTGCGGAAGAATGGAAGGAGGCTATTAAGACGTTGTTGATACTGATGGCGCCTTCCACCCCCCACATGGCAGAGGAGCTCTGGATGGCATTGGGTTATCCCTACAGTATACACAAGCAGTCATGGCCGGTCTGGGATAAGGAGCTGGCGGCCGATGAGGAGGTCACTCTTGTAGTTCAGGTCAACGGAAAACTGAGAGATAAGCTAACAGTGCCTGTTGATATCGGCGAGGAAGATGCTATGAAGCTGGCCTTTGCCCAGGACCGCATCAAGGGATATACAACAGGTAAAAGTATCGCCAAAACGATTTATGTGCCCGGTAAACTGCTTAACATCGTGCTTAAATAACAGGTGCACCTGATAAAGATTCGATAAATACTAAAGGGGTGAAATAATGCTGGAACCGCTGTTGACCGATAAGCAAAAGGCGTTGAGGGAGGAAGTACGAAAGTTCGTGAAATCCGTTCCTAAACAGTTGTTGCAGGATATGGATGCCGACAAGGTCCGTTATCCCCGGGAATATGTGGTCAACCTGGCAAAAAACAACCTGCTGGGGCTCCGGTTTAATCCGGCCTATGGCGGTAGGGGATTGAAGTGGGTGGACGAGGCCATTGCGCTTGAGGAGATCGGTGTAATGGGCATGTCGCTGGGCTGCCTTTTCTCGCTAGTCAGTATAGTAGGCGAGGCGCTCGACGTATTCGGTACGGAGGAGCAGAAAAAGAAATACCTTGGACCGCTGCTGAAGGGCAAGATTTTCTGCGCCGAAGCATTGACCGAGCCAAGGGGCGGCTCCGACTTCTTTGGGGCGACGACCACCGCCGTTCAAAAAGGAGATTATTATATTTTAAACGGACAGAAACGGTTCGTAGTAGGAGCGGATGGGGCGGATATATTCCTGGTGTATGCAAGGACCGAGGGCGCGCCCGGAAAGTCCATCAGTGCCTTCATCGTGGAGAGGGACATGGGCGTGGAGGCCAAGTATATCTATGGCCTGCTGGGAACGCGTGGTGGTGGCGCAGGACGCCTGGTTTTTAAGGATTGCAAAGTACCCAAGGAAAATCTAGTGCTCGGCTTGAACAGGGGCGCTGATGTGTTTAACCAGATGATGATACCGGAGAGGATGACCTCCGCCGCCGGGGCTGTGGGATTGGCCAGAGCGGCGCTCGAGCTGGCCACCAGGTACAGCGATAAGCGTAAGGCATTCGGACGCAAGATACGTGAATTTGAGGGAGTGAGTTTCAGGATAGCAGACAGTATTATCAAGCTGGATGCCGCCAGTATGCTGGTTTATGGAGCATCAATGGCGGTTGATACTATGGGCAGCACCGGTTATACACGTCGCCTGGTGTCGGAGGCCAAGCGCTTTGCTACTGAATCGGCCTGGGAGATAATCAACAATGCTATGCAGGTAGTGGGCGGAATCGGATACACGAATGTATACCCGATCGAAAAGATGCTGAGGGATGCCCGGCTGTCAATTATATGGACCGGCACCAGCGAGATCATGAATCTCATAATTCAGCATGAGTATTACAGGGAAACTCTGAAGCCCGCAGCCACCGTGCGTGATGTCGAGGACGACGCGCAGGAAGCTCACGCCGCCGACGAAAAAATATACGAATAGTCCCCGCTACCCTGAAGCGGGACAGGATGGCTGTTATTGCAGGAGAATATTGAACATAATATCGAGATCCTGCGCGGTCGCATTGAGGAGGCTTGCCGCAGAGCCCGGCGGGACAAAGCGGAAGTAAAACTCATAGCGGTTTCGAAGAATATCGGATCCGGGGTAGTTAGTTCAGCCTTTGATTGCGGGTTAAGGGATTTCGGCGAGAACAGGATACAGGAAGCTGTGGCTAAATATGCCGAACTGGCCGAAATAAGGCAGCAGATGACATTGCATTTCATAGGCCACCTGCAAAGCAATAAAGTCAAGGACGTCCTGCGAACGGTTGACATAATACATAGCATAGACACTTTACATCTGGCCGAAATAGTGGATAAGAAAACGGTTGGGCCGGTAAAGGTTTTGTTGGAGGTTAACCTGGCGGGCGAGCAGACAAAATACGGATTCTCCAGGGAAGAGCTTGACCGGACGATCGATTCAATTTCAGCCCTTCCTCACGTAAATATCCTTGGGCTTATGACGATTGCGCCGGTTTGCAATAGCGCAGAGGAGGTCAGGCCGTTATTCGCGGCCTTGAAAAGACTTAATTCTGCGTATGGATTTAAGGATCTGTCAATGGGAATGACGGACGATTTTGAGGTGGCTGTGGAAGAAGGAGCTACCATGATAAGGATAGGGCGTGCCATATTCGGTGAAAGGAGCTGAATTATGAAAGTTGCTGTAATCGGTGGCGGTACCATGGGTGGGGCGCTGGTCAAGAGCATACTGCGTGCCAAACTGGCGGCTAAGGGGGATATCGTTGTCAGCGATGTTTTCCAAGATCGGCGGGAGTTGATAAAGAAGATGTACGGTGTAGCGATTACCGATGATAACGCTGAGGCTGTAAAAGGAGCTGACGCAGTTATACTGGCCATCAAGCCGCAGGAGATGGACGCAGTTTTGAGCAGGCTATCGGGATACCTGGCGTCGAAACTGGTCATATCGATTGCTGCCGGGATCAGCCTTGAGACCATCTCCCGGGTCCTCAAGCAAAGTGCACTGGTGCGCGCAATGCCCAATACACCGGCTCAGGTCGGCAAAGGCATGACAGTTTGGACATCATCCGGTGAGCTGTCGACGGAGCAGTATGATATGGCCCGGTTGATACTGGCCTCCCTGGGCGAGGAAATGTATCTTAAAGATGAGAGATACCTGGACATGGCCACCGCCGTCAGCGGCAGCGGTCCGGCCTACGTATTCCTTTTCATCGAGGCGCTCATCGATGCGGGCGTCCATATCGGCTTGCCCAGGGATACTGCGCAGAAGCTTGTTATCGAAACCGTTGCCGGCTCTGCCGAGGTGATGAAAAAAATGGCGAAGCATCCTGCCGAGCTGAGGAATATGGTAACGTCGCCGGGGGGAACTACGACCGAGGCGCTGCTTTGCATGGAAAGCGGTGGCCTGCGCTCGCTTGTCATCAACGCGGTAACGGCTGCTTATGAAAAGGCTAAAAGCCTGGGCTCCAAGTAGCGCGGAGAAGTAGTAGAAGCGGGCTGGTTAAACGGCGTCGGGCTTGCGGCAGTACAGGACGGTGCTCTTGGGGAAGACGTGGTTAAGGCCGTTTTCCAGCCACTTTGTATAACGATGACCGCTGTAGATATCCCAGACCAGGAATTTATAATACTGCGAGGGCACGAAAGCTTTCTCGTTTTTCAGACCGAACAATCCTTTGGACCACCAATAAATAGAATGAAGCGCATGTTTGTATTTGACGGCGAAGATGTCAAGGTCGTATTTCTTGAGCAGTTCCATTATCTCTGACTGCTTATATATCCTGATATGTCCGCCGGGTGAATTATGGTAGTCATTCGATATCTTCCAGCAGACCGATTCGGCGAAATGCGACGGTACGCTGACAGCGAGAATGCCACCCGGCTTAAGCACACGGTTAAATTCCGATACTGCGGCGGAGTCATCAGGCACATGCTCCAGCACCTCTGAGCATACTACCTTGTCAAACAGCCCATCCTCAAAAGGCAGCCCGGTCACACTTCCGGAGACAAGGTGCCAGTCTCCCACTGTCTCCTTCTTCTTGTCCATCTCGTGGAGCATGGTCCAGGCATGCTTAAGGCTGGTGGCATCAAGATCGAATGCCACGGACCGGCCTTTGTTGACTTTACAGACCTGCCAGATGTGACGTCCATGGCCGCAGCCAGCGTCGAGTATGGTTTCATTACCGTTGATCTCGAGGAGATCAAGGTCGATGGTCAGCATATGTAGAAATTATCCTGAGATACCAGGTATTTACTATTATTGTGGTGTCTTGCCGGGATGGAGCTTCTTCCACTTTTCCAGCAACTGGTCCTTCGTCTCCTTATGAGCGGGATCGGGCACGCAGCAGTCAACCGGGCATACTTCAGAGCACTTGGGTTTATCGAACCAGCCGATGCACTCGGTGCACTTGGCGGGATCGATAACATAGATGGTCTCGCCCTCTTTAATAGCCTCGTTCTTGCACTCCGCTTCACACGCACCGCAGCTGATACAGTCATCAGTTATCTTGTAAGCCATCCTTAAGGCACCTCCAATAGTATATTAATGATAAAAGACAAAATTTCCTTGAATATGCTACCAGATTTCAGAGCAGTTGAATACCCTCAGACAAGCAGTTTCTTCTTAAGGGCGGCGCTGACGTGTGCGGGAACCATATCGTCGAGGTTACCGCCAAGCTTGATTATCTCTTTCAGCAGGCTCGAACTCAGAAACTGGTAGCGCAGGTTCGCCATGAAGCATACAAGTTCGATGTCGGGCGCCAGCTTCTTGTTCATCAGCGCCATTTCAAACTCGCGCTCGAAATCCGAGCTGGCTCTCAGCCCTCTGACCAGCACCTGTGCTTTGGACTGCCTGGCATACTCCACGGTTATGCCTGAGTAGGACGTCACCTGTACATTCTTGAAATCCACAACTGCTTTTTGGGCCAGTTCCACCCTTTCTGCGGCGGTAAAGAGCAGTGATTTCAGCGGTATATCATATACGGCGATTATCAGTCTTTCGAATATGGACGACGCCCTTTTCACGATGTCCAGGTGACCGTTGGTAATGGGATCGAAGCTGCCCGGGTAGATTGCTACAGTCAAGACGTGGCCTCCTTCTGGAATATTGAAATACAGGTATCACCGTACCTTTTCTCTTTTATCCTTGACATGTTTTCGTACCTGGTTTGCAGGGCAGAGCGTGCTGCATGCGATACGGTAACCAGCGTATCTTCCGTGATAAGCCTGGATTTGCCCAACCCGGTTACCAGTTCGCCCAGGTGAGTATCGGCATACGGCGGGTCTAAAAACACCAGGTCGTAGCCGGTTTCAAGGAAGCCTATCGCTTTCATCGCCGGGCAACAGTATACATGAGCCCTGTCAATAAATCCCGTTTTTGCC
>CAYVBI010000027.1:0-15608 GCA_964448985.1 uncultured Dehalococcoidales bacterium | reverse complement strand
GATGGCGAGACAGCTGTGTATTACTCTGAAAATCTGACTTCCAACGGTGGCGCCGGTACAAAGACATGGGCCTTTTATGGTCCCGGTAGCCTTGGCGAGACCCCGCCCGGGCTTTCCATCAGACCTACCGGTGAGATTTATGGCACACCGACCAAAACCTCCGCCGGGTTCATATTCGGCATCCAGGTGAAAGACGCCCTCCAGGGAGCATATAAAGCCTTTGAGCTGCCCGTATATATCGGGCAGTTACCTGTTATCACCACCACCTCGCTACGAAATGGTAGAGTCGGCACGGCCTATTTGGACAATCTCACTGCCACCGGAGGTACCGGCACTTATGCTTGGTCGATATACTCTGGATCATGGCCGCATGACCTTTCGCTGAACGCCGGCACCGGGGTAATTACAGGAACACCGACAGTTGCCGGCACCGCCAATTTCCGCGCCAAGGTTGTCTCCGGAGGCGTTGCCTACAAGGACCTCAGCATCACCATCACTCCCACCCCTGGAACAGATGAAATCGGCATCTGGCGCGGATCTACACGCTACTTCTACCTGGATACCAACGGCGACGGCAAGTACACCAACCCGGCCACCGAGAGCTTCGGCACCTTCCTCAGTTCCTACGTCAATGGCGATATGCCTGTAGCCGGTGACTGGGACAATGACGGCACCGATGAGATCGGCGTCTGGCGCGGGTCTACGCGCTACTTCTACCTGGATACCAATGGTGACGGCAAATACACCATGCCGGCCACCGAGCGTTTCGGCACCTTCCTCAGCGCAACCCAGGCCAATGATAGACCTGTTGCCGGTGACTGGGACGGCGACGGCGCCGACGAAATCGGCGTCTGGCGCGGCTCTACACGCTACTTCTACCTGGATACCAATGGTGACGGCAAATACACCAATTCGGCCACCGAACGCTTCGGCCCCTTCCTGAGCGCAACCCAGGCCAATGATAGACCTGTTGCCGGCGACTGGGACAATGACGGCGTCGACGAGATCGGCGTCTGGCGAGGCTCTACACGCTACTTCTACCTGGATACCAACGGAGACGGCAAATACACTAACCCGGCCACCGAGTGCTTCGGCCCCTTCCTCAGTTCCTACATCAACGGTGATATGCCTGTAGCCGGTGACTGGAATAACGACGGCAGCGATGAGATCGGCGTCTGGCGAGGCTCCACACGCTACTTCTACCTCGATACCAACGGCGACGGCAAATATACCAACCCGGCCACCGAACGCTTCGGCCCCTTCCTCGGCGCAACCCAGGCCAATGATAGACCTGTAGCCGGCGATTGGGACGGGCTGTAGTAGCTAAACATAAAACAAAACTTCGGAAGGGAGGGGAGAATGACAAAAAGGTACGGGCGAATCCTGGTTCTATTTCTCGTCCTGGTTACACTCATCTTCGGCGGTATGCTTCAAGCGCCCATTGCGCTGGCTGCCGCAGGCTTCACTGAGCGGGTCAGCGTCTCCTCCGCCGGCGCCCAGGGAGACGGCATCAGCGATTATTCATCCATAAGCGGCGATGGACGCTACGTTGCTTTTCAATCTGCTGCAACCAACCTTGTTGACGGCGACACCAATGGCTGCGGGGACGTTTTTGTGCGCGACCGCAACACAAACACCACCACCAGGGTCAGCGTCTCCTCCGGGGGTGCTCAGGCAGATGGTGACAGCGGCCTTCCCTCTATAAGCAGCGATGGGCGCTACGTTGCCTTTGACTCTTCTGCAACCAACCTGGTCACCGGCGACACCAATGGCGTCCTGGATGTTTTTGTGCGCGACCGCAACACAAACACCACCACCAGGGTCAGCCTCTCTTCCGCCGGCGACGAGGCAAATGGCATTAGCTTGAGTCCATCCATATGCGCTGATGGGCGCTATGTTGCTTTTGTATCTTCTGCCACCAACCTTGTTGACGGCGACACCAATGGTAACAGCGACATTTTTGTCCGAGACAGTACCTTAAACACCACCACCAGGATCAACGTCTCCTCCGCCGGCGCCCAGGCAACTGGAGGGTACAGCGACGGTCCCTCCATAAGCGGCGATGGACGTTATGTTGCTTTTGAATCTGTTGCGAGTAACCTTGTTGACGGCGACACCAATGCCGGCACGGATATTTTTGTGCGCGATTGTACTTTAAACACCACCACCAGGGTCAGCGTCTCCTCCGCCGGCGCCCAGGCAGAAGGTGGTGACACTGCTAGCACAGATTCCTATATAAGCGGCGATGGACGCTATGTTGCTTTTGAATCTGGTCAAACCAACCTTGTTGACGACGACACCAATGGTAGAAGCGATATTTTTGTGCGCGATCGAGATTTAAGCACCACCACCAGGGTCAGCCTTTCCTCTGCAGGCGACGAGGGCAATGGTTCCAGCCGCTTCCCTTCTATAAGCAATGATGGGCGCTATGTTGCTTTTGCTTCCGGGGCAAATAACTTTGTCGCTGTCGACATCAATGGCGACTTCGACATTTTTGTGCGTGATCGAACCACAAACACCACAACCAGGGTCAGCATTGATTCCGCCGGCGTCCAAGCTGATGGTTACAGCGAATATCCATTCATAAGCGGCGATGGACGCTATGTTGCTTTTCAATCTGGTGCAACCAACCTTGTTGACGGCGACACCAATGGCATCGCAGACGTATTTGTCACCAATAAGAATTATCTGGGAATCAGCAAGGACGAGATCGGCGTCTGGAGAGGCTCTACACGCTACTTCTACCTGGATACCAACGGCGACGGCAAATACACCAACCCGGCCACCGAGCGCTTCGGCACCTTCCTGACCGCAACCCAGGCCAATGACAGGCCTGTAGCCGGTGACTGGGACGGCGACGGCAGCGACGAGATAGGTGTCTGGCGCGGCTCCACGCGCTACTTCTACCTCGATACCAACGGCGACGGCAAATACACCAACCCGGCCACCGAACGCTTCGGCACCTTCCTCACTTCCTACGTCAGCGGCGATATGCCTGTCGCCGGTGACTGGGACGGCGATGGCAGCGACGAGATCGGCGTCTGGCGAAGCTCCACGCGCTACTTCTACCTGGATACCAACGGCGACGGCAAATACACCAATCCGGCCACGGAAAGATTCGGCCCCTTCCTCAGCGCAACCCAGGCCAATGACAGACCTGTAGCCGGTGACTGGGACAATGACGGCGTCGACGAGATCGGCGTCTGGCGCGGCTCCACTCGCTACTTCTACCTGGATACCAACGGCGACGGCAAATACACCAACCCGGCCACCGAAAGATTCGGCCCCTTCCTCAGCGCAACCCAGGCCAATGACAGACCTGTAGCCGGTGACTGGGACGGCGACGGCGTCGACGAAATCGGCGTCTGGCGAGGCTCCACGCGCTACTTCTACCTCGATACCAACGGCGACGGCAAATATACCAACCCGGCCACCGAAAGATTCGGCACCTTCCTCACTTCCTACGTCAACGGCGATATGCCTGTGGCCGGTGACTGGGACGGGCTGTGACGCAAGAATAATGGGGAAAGCTCATCATTCAATGTGACGGCCGAACATAAGACAGAACAGCGAGAATTCAACGCTGGCAAGGTGCTTTAAACTCTGCTTGTTCCGACGGACAATTACGTATTATAGTTTAAGGAGATCACCGGGACATGATGTGTAATCGAGTAATAAATATCGGCAAAACAGATCTGTTACTGTGTCGCATTTCTTTAGTTATCTTCTGCTTAATATCGGTTATGGCCGGATGCGCCCCTGAGGCAGGTCAGCCGGAGGAAGACACGATTACGGTGCACGTAAACGTACTTCTGGACCAACCACAGAATCCCGGCTACAGGCTGAGATCCGGCCAGCCGCAGACGGCCGGGATATACGAGTTCTATCTTAAAAACCCGGATTTACCCGGCAGCGGCGCTTTCAGGGAGATAGATTCCATACCGCTGCATGAGGTTAAGCAGGGTGAATACTATGGCGAGAAAACCTTGAATAAAATCGAAGGCCAATTATGTGTGGGTTACCCGTCAACAAATTTTATAGATGGAAAATCGTGCATTAAAATAGATCAGAGCCTGCAGGAAGCAGATATCACTTTACATTACTGGGAAACAAAAGTCGGGATAATAGGTGGCAAATAATCAGAGGAGGCAATCATGCCGGCTTCAAGAATTTTCAAGTTATTACTGCTGACCCTCCTCCTTTCACTCGTCGCCTTCCCTCATTTCAGCGCCTCTACAGTTCTGGCGCAGCCTGAACCTGATGCTTTTGCTGAAGCACAGAACTCAGGAAAAACGTCTTTAATAACGCTGAGTTACTCCTTCGCCAGGCCCAAGATGGAGCAGGGGCTCAAGCAATATGATAAGGAATTCAAACAACTCGTTCAGAAGTTTGAGCAGCTCGGCTTCAAAGGCGCGGCCATTCCGGCCATTGCAGGCCTGGATACCTATAACATTCCGGGGGAGCCTGTAGTCCCCTTCAAGACATGCAGGATACTGCTTCCGTACCAGTACGAAGTCGCAGATATCAAGGTTACCGGTGGCCAGAAGATAAAGCTGGGCAGGTTTTTCATTCAGCCGGGCCAGCAGCCGGTACATACGGATAGCCCGGGGGATGCGAAACTGACGGCGCCAGATGCGACCATTTATGACTCTACCACCCCGTATCCGAAGGAATCTTTCTTAAAAGTAGCTACCCAGTGGAAAAGAGGCTACCAGGTCCTTGTCATTAACCTTCACCCGGTCGAATATATACCAAAGACAGGTGAGCTCTCCTATTTTTCAGACCTGAGTATAGCGGTAAGCGCCAGGCAAACTTCAGGCCCGCTAAACAGCCTTTTCAGGGGGCTGCCGGGTGACAGGGAACTGATAAAAACCGTTGCTGACAACCCGCAGGAAATCTCTACATACGATTCCGCGGCCAGACCGGTCACGGCCACACCATTAAGCGCATATAAATACCTGATCATCACCAGCAATACTCTGCAGAGCGCGGCAGCGCCGAATAATTTTCAGGCCCTGCAGTCTCATAAGAATGGCAGAGGTGTTACCACGCAGATAGCAACTGTAGAGGCGATATACGCCAGCGTTGCCGGCACAGATAATCAGGATAAGATCCGTAACTATATAAGGCAGGAATATTTATCATCCGGCATAGAATATGTATTGCTGGGTGGTGATGCTGACGGCGCTGATGAGGGCGGAGAGAGCGGCAATAACATAGTGCCTGTGAGAGGGCTATGGTCTGATTTTGAAGATTGCTCTCCGCCCAATATTCCCAGCGACCTGTACTATGCCTGTCTCGATGATACCTTTGATTCCAATGGTAATGGTATATATGGCGAATCGACTGATGGATCCGGTGGAGGGGAGGTTGACCTCATGGCAGAGGTGTATGTAGGCCGGGCGCCGGTCGATTCCGAGGAAGAAATGAGGAATTTCGTCAGGAAGACCATAGCATACGAACAGGCCTCCGGGGATGCTTACCTTGATAAAATATGGATGGTGGGAGAGCAGCTGGATAGCAATCCTACATGGGGCGGCGACTACAAGGATGAAATCAAATCCACACCGTGTTCAGCTTGTGGATACTCCACCAGCGGCGTCCCCAATAACTGCACTAAAAATAGCCTGTACGACCGTGACTACGCGGGTAACAACTGGCCCAAATCGGAACTGATCAACATTATTAATTCCGATGTTCACATAATAAATCATCTGGGACATAGCAATGTTGGCTACGTAATGAAAATGGTCAACGCGGATATAGATGCCTTTGCTAACTCAAAATATTTTTTCGGTTACAGCCAGGGCTGCTATGCCGGAGCGTTTGACAATAGAGACAATTATTGTAAATTTCTGAACTATGACTGCGCTGCCGAACATATGGTCACAGGAGCTCACGGCGCATTCGCATTTATAGCGAACTCCAGATACGGCTGGTACTCGCCAGGAGGCACCTGTGGACCTTCACAGTACTTTGATCGGCAGTTCTGGGATGCGGTTTACGGTGAAGGGATCACCAATATCGGCAGGGCCAACCAGGATTCAAAGGAAGATAATATCGGCCAGATTTCGTCGCTGAGATATGTCTATTATGAGCTCACCCTCTTTGGCGATCCCGAGACACAGTTATGGCCTTGCAGCGGTACACCTCCACCCCCGTTAGGCTATACCGAATCATTGGTATCCCATGAGTTTATTGGCGCAGGAGTTGCTCAAGGCTGGTACGCCGACGACTATTCCTGGCAATACAGCCTGCCTTTTGCTTTCCGGTTCTATGATAATGTCTACGATACCGTATGGGTCTGTTCCAACGGGTTCCTGGATTTCACAAACTCTGGTTATAGCTGGGCTAATTCCTCCTCCGCACTTACAACGAGAGCTATGATCGCTCCGTTATGGGATGACCTGAGGACAGACGGCACCGGAGAAGATATCTACATTCACCAGCCGGATGCCGACTCAGTTTGCATCCGGTGGAAAGGGCATCTCTATAACAACGGTGCCCCTGTTAACTTGGAGACGATCCTCTACCGGGATGGCAGGATAAAATTCAACTACGGTGATGGTAATACTGACTTGACTCCTACCGTGGGCATTTCCAGGGGAGACAGCAGCAACTACGACCTGAGTACATATAATGACAATTCGATTTTAACTAACGTAAGTTCCAACCTCTTTACACCTTTAGGCGGCGGCAACAGCGACGAGATCGGCGTCTGGCGAGGCTCTACACGCTACTTCTACCTCGACACCAACGGCGACGGCAAATACACCAACCCGGCCACCGAGCGCTTTGGCACCTTCCTGACCGCAACCCAGGCCAATGACAGGCCTGTAGCCGGTGACTGGGACGGCGACGGCAGCGACGAGATAGGTGTCTGGCGCGGCTCCACGCGCTACTTCTACCTCGATACCAACGGCGACGGCAAATACACCAACCCGGCCACCGAACGCTTCGGCACCTTCCTCACTTCCTACGTCAGCGGCGATATGCCTGTCGCCGGTGACTGGGACGGCGACGGCAGCGACGAAATCGGCATTTGGCGAAGCTCCACGCGCTACTTCTACCTCGATACCAACGGCGACGGCAAATACACCAATCCGGCCACCGAAAGATTCGGCCCTTTCCTCAACACAATCGATTCATCCGATAGGCCGGTAGCAGGCGACTGGGACGGCGACGGCTCCGACGAGATAGGCGTCTGGCGAGGGGCCACACGCTACTTCTACCTCGATACCAACAGCGACGGCAAATATACCAACCCGGCCACCGAAAGATTCGGCCCCTTCCTCAGCGCAACCCAGGCCAATGATAGACCTGTCGCCGGCGACTGGGACGGCGACGGCAGCGACGAAATCGGCGTCTGGCGCGGATCTACACGCTACTTCTACCTCGATACCAACGGCGACGGCAAATACACCAGCGCGGCCACCGAACGCTTCGGTCCCTTCCTCAGCGCAACCCAGGCCAATGATATGCCTGTTGCCGGTGACTGGGACGGGCTGTAGTAGCCGTTGGTTCAGCTCAAGACTCGGTTAACTGGCAGGCTGAACAGCCTGCCAGTTAACTTTTGTGCCCCTACCCTCAGGATGGTATACTTGAGCGCTAATAAATATAATAGAAAAGCGAAATGGATAATATCCGCGAGGTCTACTCTCAGGGCCTTTGTGTTGGATGCGGCACCTGTGAAAGCGCATGCCAAACCTCTGCAATACAAATCGTCAAGGATGAACGTAAGGGCATCTATGCTCCACAGCTGAATAACGAGCTTTGTAACCAGTGCGGCCTTTGCCTGGATGTTTGCCCCGGGCTTTCCGTGGATTTCAACGAACTTAATTCAAAGATATTCGGCAAGGAACCTGAAGACGTCTGGTTGGGCAATCATATCGGCCTGTACGTGGGACACGCCTCAGATGCCGGGATAAGACGTAAATCATCTTCAGGTGGGTTGGTGACCGCGCTGCTGCTCTTTGCACTGGAACAGGGAATAATCGATGGCGCTGTCGTAGCCAGGATGCGCCAGGATAACCCACTGGAGCCCGAGGTCATCTTGGCAAGAACCAGGGAGGAACTAATCGCCGCCCGCGGCTCTAAATACTGCCCCGTCCCCACCAATGTCAGACTGAGGGATATAATCGACGAGAAAGGCAAATTCGCCGTGGTTGGCCTTCCCTGTCATATCCATGGAAGCAGGAAATACGAGCTTCTCGATAAAGAAGTTATAGGTAAACGGCTGATTTATCTGGGATTGATGTGCTCCAGTAATGCTACTTTCCTGGGGACGGAGTACTTCCTCAAAAAGCATGGGATAAACAAATCCGACATCGAAAGGTTAGATTACCGTGGCGAGGGATGGCTGCAGGATTATAATATGGTTGTATACCTGAAAAACGGGGATAAAAGGGTAATACCCCGAAAAGGGACGCTTTTCGACTCCTCGTTCCATCGGGATTTCGCCGTGCCCCGCTGTCTCTTGTGCTGCGATCAAACCTGTGAATTTGCCGACATCTCTTTAGGTGACCCGCGGCTGCCTGATTTAGTTGGAGACAAGCTTGGGAAATCGCTGATTATAACCAGAACTCCGGGTGGTGAAGAGATATTACAAAAAGCATCATCCGGCGGGGCGATTGAATTGACTGAAAGAATCAGCGTCCAAAGGTTCTTTCAGGGTCAGAAGATAAGCTTTAAAAGGGGGGTCAATGCGCGCCTGACCCTTTTGAAAGCGGCGGGAAAATCCGTGCCCCGCTACAGAACCCAAAGAATAAATCAATCACGCAGTTTCATGGATTACGCAGGCTATCTCTATTATCTGCCATCATATTACACTAATAAAAGATACCTCTGGCCCTTAATATATCCGGGTAGTGTGATTAGAGGATATTTCCAAATGGGGATAGCGAAGCTGGCTGCCCTCAAAAGAAGAATTATAAATTTTAGATAACGAGGATGACGGTAAGATGACCAAGATACTCTTCATAGGAGCATCGTTAACTAAAAATATGGGCGGTCCATCATTGCTGATCAGCACCTGCAAGATATTGAAGGCACACATCCCCGATGCTGAGTTCACGCTTTGGTCGTCTACACCTGTGCGGGATTCTGAAAAGGCAAGTGTCTATGGCGTAAAAGTAATAGGAACTTTACGCCACGGATTCCGAAGCGCAGTCGCTCGCTGTCTGCTTTGGGCAGCCCTGCAGAAGCTTCGGTTGAATAAACCGGGCTTGCTCAATAAGAATAACCTTCTCCAAGAATATACGGCTGCAGACATTATTATCGATATCATGGGCATTTCGTTTACGGATTTTTTCCCAGGTTGGAAACAAAACATAGTCGATGGTGTGAGGCTTTCCATTGGCGGGCTTCTGGGAAAGCCTGCTGTAAAGTTCACCCAGGATATGGGCCCGTTTCACAGAATGTCGACTCGTTATGCGGCCAAATTCTTTCTCAGCAAGCTGAACCTTATAATCGCCCGGAGCGTCGCCACACAAACCTACCTGAAAGACATAGGTATCACAGGACGAGTCCATGTGCGCCCGGATTCAGCTTTCGTCCTCGACCCTGCTCCACCTGAAAGAATCGATGAAATCATGCACCAGGAGAACTTGAACAAGAGGCCGATAATAGGCATTACTCCGACGATACAAATTGATAGAAGACTATCGGGCAAGAACATAGAGGTACAAAATAAATACACTGCTATGATGGCGCAGATAGCCGACTATCTCATTGAAACACTCAACTCAGTTGTTGTTTTCATACCCAACGAGACGAGTGGCGATTATGATGATATCTATGTTATCAAGAAAATTTTTGTTAATGTAAAAAACAAGGGCAATATCAGGATGATCACCGCAGAGTATTCAGCGGAGGAGTTGAAGGGGCTAATCGGAACCTGTGATTTGCTGATCGGCTCACGTTATCACTCGGTTATCGCCGCAACGTCCATGTGTGTTCCTACTCTGGTGATAGGCTGGGGACATAAGTATAACGAAGTTATGAAAACAGTGGGGCTGTCAGATTTTGAGTTCGATTTTAACGCCATAACATATGAGCAGCTTCAGAGAGAGGTAGCCCGGCTCTGGCGCGACAGAGAAAAAATCAGGTCTTTGCTGGCGCTTAAAATACCTGCGATAAAAGAAACTGTCATGTCGGGTGGTAGGTTGGTTAAAAATATATTAAGTTAAGTGGTGCTCCCATCATCTTATGAAGGAAACTGCGTATAAAGAATACACCAGATTTGGCCGACAGGTCGGCTATGCTGTGGGTGCTGGTATTGCCATTGCCTTGCTGGGCTTTATCCAGCTTCCCATCCTCACCAAAGGGCTGGGCGCAACGCTCTACGGTACGTGGTCACTGATCACAGTTACCGTCTCCTTAATTGTTCCATTCGCCATACTGGGCTTCCAGTCGGCTATAGTTCGCTTCCTCTCCGCCGAGAAAGAAAGAGACAAAATCAGCGAGGATTTTCTTTCTGCCTGCTTCACAGTATTCATCGTCGGCACGATCTTTTCCTTCCTTTTGTACCTTTTTTCTGACTACCTGGCAAGCCTTATCTTCAAGGATATCGACTCATCCTTCTACATTAAATTGGCTTCGGTGCTAATTTTATTTAATGCCCTGGACGGATTAACACTTACCTTCTTCCGCATGCAAAGGAGAATAGGACTGTATACGGCTCTCAATCTAAGCCGGCATGTGCTTCAGGTTGGCTTCATTGTAGCTGCTTTACTACTTGGCTACGAACTGACAGGGGTCATTATTGCAGTTATAGCAAGTGGAGCTATAATTCTGGCGATACAATTACTCATTATCCTGAGGCAAACGGGCTTTCGTCTGCCACACTTTTCCAACACAAAAGCATATATACGATGGGGGCTACCACTGACCCCTAACTTCGCCATACTGTGGATAATACACGTCAGCGATAGGTACCTGGTGAGCTATTTTCTGGGAGTCGCTGCAGCTGGTATTTACAGCGCCGCTTACACCATAGCTGACTATTCCATTTTTATCATGTCACCGCTGGGTATCGTATTATATCCGACTATCATTAAGTCCTATGAGGAGGGGAAAATAAGTGAAACCAGACGTTACCTGAAGTTTTCATTGAGGTACTTCATGATGATTGCCATCCCCTCCGCCTTCGGCCTATCTATGCTGGCTCAGCCGCTACTCTCCCTGTTGACCAGCCCCGAGTTTGTTGCCGGTAAAACTATAGTTCCGTTTGTCGCCTTCGGCGCCGTGTTCTTCGGCTTATACCAAATTTGTCTTTATATAATCTATCTGGCTAATAGGACACACCTGACGCTAAGGCTTCTTGGGATAGCGGCTATCTTAAATATCGTGCTGAACCTGCTTCTGATCCCTATAATGGGCGTCGTAGGCGCAGCCATAGCCACCTTTATCGCCTATGGAGTACTGGGTATTCTCACCACTATTGTAAGCCGCAGGTACCTGAAATTCGACCTCGGCTTACCCTTCATGTTAAAGAGTACTATCGCATCAGCTATTATGGCATTATGTATCTGGCTATTCGATCCGGAAGCCGTAGGCACGGTTTTAATATCAGCGGGGGGCGGCATTATAATTTATTTCGGTCTCCTGCTTGTACTGAAAGGAATGAGCAAGTCCGAAATAAACTTTTTCCTGAACTTCGCCAGAGTGAATTTAGCATGGTTTCGTTTTAGCAAATGAATGGAACTTATACCTTGAGGAAAAGGACACTACTGCTCATCTCAGGTTTGGGCTTGTGGTCATTGGGTAAGGGGCAGGGTGGGCTTGCATTGACGCGGACACTCAAGGGCTATGCTGACCATGGCTGGCAAATTTTCATGGTTATTGGTGATAAAAACCGTGATTCAACATACGACATGCACATGGATATACATATAATTCGCTTCGATGTGCCATGGTTGAAAAGATGGTTCAAATATCGAATTGTTGGATTCATTGCTGCTGCCATATGGTGGCTGGTTTTTCAAATTACTAGCTTTATTATTATATTGAGAACCATTCGGAAAAAGCGCTTGAAGATTGACCTTGTATACGGCTACGAGGTAATGGCAATGCCGGTCGCCGGGCTACTGAAGAAACTTCTGAAGGTACCCATGGTCTCTAGGTTTCAAGGAACCATCATATACCCTTGGTTGTGTAGGCCTTTATGGCAACTGAGAAAGTGGGACCATCTTTTAGCATTTAAAGTTCCTGCTGATCTGTATATTATGACAAATGATGGAACTCGTGGTGATTGTGTTTTACGGACATTGGGTGTGGATATGAATCGGGTTAAGTTCTGGATGAACGGTGTCGATCAAATGAGCGATGATAGAATTTCAATTGACCAATCTAAAATACGCAATAGCATTAATATCGGTATGGAAACAAGAGCCCTGCTAATGCTAAGCCGCCTGGTTAAATGGAAAAGGATAGATCGCGCACTGACGGCATTACCCCATATTATAAACAAACATAAGAATATTGTACTGGTAATCATCGGTGATGGCGAAGAACGCCGTAACCTCGAAGAAATTACCAACAATCTGCAAATACGGGACCATGTTCGTTTTTTAGGTGCTTTACCTCACGACGACATATGGCCGTATTTGAAGATCGCTGATATATTCCTATCATTATATGATCTTTCAAATGTCGGTAATCCTTTACTGGAGGCTATGTCCTGCGGCAAATGCATCGTCACATTGAATACAGGTGATACCAGTACAATTATTCATAATCAAGAAAACGGAATATTGCTTGAGCTAGACAAACTTCCCATGTTACCAGACATTATTTGTGATCTACTATCAGACGACGATTTAAGGAAAAGGTTGGGGCAAAATGCCGGGCAGTTTGCGCAGAATCATTTCTGGACATGGGAAGAACGAATGGAAAAAGAAATCTCAGCGGTAGAGAAAATTATGGCGGGATATGGAAATACTTAGTGCAATGATAACCATTCAACCATTCCTTGCCAGGATAAGGCCCACTGAAAAGGCATTGATAGACATGTATCTGTCTATTATGATAATGGACGCCGTATTCAGCCAGATAAAAGTAACCGGGTGGAGCGCCTGGGGGTGAAAGCGATAGATCAAAGAGAGTACAGTGATTAGAAAAATAGCGCACAACTGGCAAAGGTATCGCGGAGTACTAATAGCTTGGATGACCGTGGTTATAGCTATTTTACTCGGTTATCTGGCGGCTACGAATATGTTTTATGGCCTTTTACTTGCCCTGTTGGGTCTGGGTTGTATTACGCTGGTTTACCTTTTCTTTAAGGATGGAAGGCTATCGCTTGACAGAGTCATAATACCGCTGCTAATAGTAGCAGTGCTGTTGCCCCCCATCCGTTTTCCTGCGGAGATCCCAGCAGTTAGGCTGGAGCTGGTTATTATTATTATCGCCTGGATACTCTTCGTACTGGGCCATTTTGCCGCTGGTAAGCCCCTGAAGCTGAGGTGGAATCCTACCAATAAGTGGTTTTTTCTGTTCGGTGCGTGTATTTTAGTATCCACCGCCTACTCAGCGCTCGTCATGGGCTACTATCCAATCGGGCGTGATTTCTGGGAATTTGGCAAACTTATCGAATATTTCCTCATTTTCGCCCTCGTTGCCAGCCTGAATATTCCGCCGGAACACATGCGAAAATACTATATCATCTCGCTTATCATCTTCCTGTGCTCGGCAGCTTTCGGCTTCGCTCAGTATTTTAACCTGTTCGATATAAATTCGTGGCTGACGCCGTACTATGCACCTACCCAGATTTATGGACTTATAAGAGCGGGCAGAATTGTCGGGACTACCCCCAATCCCAATGAGTTTGGCGCTTTAATGATCCTACCTGCATCTTTAGCCTTGACGGGAGCACTGTGGCTGAAAGACCGGAACATTAAACTGTTTTATTGGTCCGCATTGGGCGTATTCGGCCTTGCCATCGCGCTCACACTCTCCCGCTCAGCTCTCCTGGGTTTGTTAGTATCTATTTTCTTCATCGTATTATATAAATACATCTTATCCCTTGGTTTTAATAAGCTGTTGCGGTCGCTTGTATTAGTAATCCCTGTGCTCCTGATCATTGCTTTTATTGTGCTCGAACTGGCCCCGGACCTTTTTTTCTTACGCATTGGCCGCAGTATGAATTTAGAAACCGATACAAGCTGGCAGGCCCGACTAATAAACTGGGAAGATGACTTAGCCCTCTGGCAGCAATCTCCTCTGTTAGGCTGGGGACCTGGGAAAGATACGATGTCCACTATCGTAGATAATGAGTGGCTATTATTACTCAGACGTTACGGCTTGCTTGGCGTGGCTGTTTTTATTTTATGGTTTGTCGGTGTTTACCGGACTCTGTCCCATATCGAGCGAGGGACTAAAAACAGCTATACTAAAACATTCTGTACCGCCCTACAGGCAACATTGATCGCCTATGCTGTGTATATGATTCCGGCGGGTATCTATCATAGTCTACAACTCATGCCAATCCTGCTGATATTCCTGGGTTTAGCCTACACTCAGAGGCAATCTTTGCAGTCGACCCAAATCAAATGATAGAGAAATCAAGCAATCAAATCCGTATCCTGAACAAAGTTGTCAGGTCTGCATTAGAAAAAAAGGTTGCAGATATGTATAAATTAAATGCAGAAGGTCAACGCCTGGTTCTTGAAAGCAATAGCAGCTTAGCATCAGAGTACGTTGAAGCCCATATGCACACTACTACAAAATTCTGGTACGAGCACATAAAAAAAATTCTACTTGCTCTGCCGCCAAAAAGTTTCAATACATTTGTTGATATGTGTTGCGGAAGTGGTTTCATTACCACCAATATTATGACAGACCATCTGTTTGCACAATGTTACGCCATTGACATCAATTCAAACCAGCTACTCGAATTAAAACAGATAATATCCTCTGCAAACATCAGAAATATACACTTAATTAAAGGGGACGTACAAGGTCTGCCATTTACGGATAATAGTATAGACGCTGTTATTGGAAACTCCTTTTTACACCACATCCCCGATAACCAAAAACTTCTGCGAGAGATTTATCGCATACTTAAACCTGGCGGCGTCTTTTGCTGCACACATGAGCCTTCTATAAGTGCAGATTATCTTGAGAGCTTCCCAACGGGGTATATTACCCGCTTATTTGATATCCTTCGTGTAAAGAACCTGATAAAAAGACTGCTCAGGACGCCATTCACTACTGAATCACCCAAGGATATAGCCTTATCCGATATTTGGATTTATAATAAAAATGGTTTGTGTGAGCTGTTGAAACAAGCCGGCTTCAGAGAAATATGTGTTACCAGTAGAGGATTTATTACGACTATAGTACTAAATATAACAAAGGCATATTGGATTCAAATAAACAAACAAGAAATTCCTGACAACTTATATAGTACTTTACTACGCGTTTTCGACAAAGTGGATAGCATTTTGTTAAAACCGATTCTACCAATTGATAGTTTTTCCAGCCTACAAATTAATGCAAGAAAAACATAATATCGTAGATGAGAATTTGAATTAAAGTCTTTATTATCTGCCTCATATTGTAAATAACCACCAGCATTGACCCAGCAAACAGCGTTTTTTTCACGAGCTTTG
>CAYVBI010000026.1:0-16314 GCA_964448985.1 uncultured Dehalococcoidales bacterium | reverse complement strand
GGTAACAGCAAGAATGGATTCTATTTTCCCCTTATCGTCACGTTCCGGCACAATGTGGATCAGGAAGTGTTTTGTGCCTGATGGCAATGGCAAATCTTGCTCAACCTCCTGCTCCTGGCCTGTTCTCAGGGTTCGCTTCAATGCTTTATCCACAAACTCAGCCAGTTCAGCTGGACCACCGAGCTCCATGGACGTTTTTCCAATAAATGTACTCACGGGAAATCCAAGTTGACGTTCGACCGCTGTGTTACAGTAGACATAGCGCAGGTCGGTATCGTAACGCACGATCATATCAGGGGAGTGTTCAACCAGGGTAGAGAATTCTCGCTCTCTCTTGCACAACGCTTCCTCCGCCCGTTTGCGGTCTGTGATGTCTGCGTAGGTAATGGCTACGCCGTAATTCTCCAACGGGATAGGCTCGGCAGTCACGCTGATCCATCTGACTACTTTTTCTCCCTGAACCAACCCTGCCTCTTGATTAGCTATTCGCCGTCTTTCCTTCAATGCACGCACACTGGCAAATTCGACGGGCAGCATGGGGGTCCCGTCCATATGTACAAAGTGCCATTCAGTGTCGTCATATTTGCGCTGGATATGAACGTCGTGCGTTAGCCCAAGTAGATGTTCTGATTCCTTGTTGGCTTCAACTATGATTCCTGCAGCATCAGTAATTGTGATCCCGAGAGGGAAGGACTGGAAAAGGACCCTGTATTTCTCCAGGGCTATATCCCGCTGGTCCTCCGCCTGCTTACGCTCGGTAATATTGGTCATCAGTCCTGTGATGCCCACGATCTGCCCATCCTTGTATTGTGGCCGGCTGGATGAACACATAAATATGATCCTGCCGTCTTTATCCAGCACACGGAATTCCCATGATTCCATCTGCCCGGACATTAGGCGATTGAAACTGTCCAAAAGGCCCGGCAGGTCATCCGGGTAAATTAGCGGGGCAAAAGGTTTCCCTATCAAGTCACTGACCTTGTACTTGGTAAACCGCTCTACTGCCGGGCTGATATAGGTTATGTTTCCCTGGGTATCCACTGTGTATAAGATATCGTTGATATTCTCTACAAGCGCACGGTATTTTTCTTCTGATGCTCTCAGTGCTTCCTCCGCCAGCTTACGCTCAGTGATATCTCTGAAAGTACAGACGATGCCCTTGAGCCCGCCGGCCTCGTCCAGCAGAGGCTCAGCGTTGACACTGATCCAGAAGATAACGCCGTTAGAATGCTTGACTCCCATTACGTCATCTGTAATCGAACGCTTTTCCTTCATCGCGCGGTGTCCGGCCATCTCCTTCGGCGCCATCGGTGTCCCGTCAGGGCGAAGTATCTTACCCTGCGGGCTATCGTATTTACGGCCTTTTATATCAGTAAGGTTAAGTCCCAGGATGCGCTCTGCCGCAGGATTAGCCTGGACGATTTGACCATCCGGGATAATCAAAACCAAACCCTCGGTCATCGTCTCGAACACTGCGCGATAATTCCTCTCACTCTCCCTGAGACGATCCTGCGCTTGTTTCAACTTGGTAATATCCATAAAGTTGCCCAGCACTGCCTGTTTCCCCTGGAATGTGACAGGGGCAACTATCTCCATAACCCATTTTACTTCACTGTCCCTGGTGGCAATTCTGAACTCATATGGAATTTGGCTTTGGCCCTTGAGCATACTTATGGCGTTGTTCCTGGCTGCATCCCTATCTGCGGGTAAGATCAGGCCTAAGGAATGCCTGCCGCGTAATTCGTCCATACCGTAGCCAGTTATCTCGACAAATTTTGGATTGCAGATCACAAGTTTACCATTCTGTGTGATGTACATTCCTGCAGTCGAGCTATTCAGCGCGGTGCTGAATAGGTCTTGCCAACGTCTATGCTGTATGCGCCGTTCCATTCAGTTCTCTTTTTACTCCCCCGCAGTTCTTCTGCGCGTTCTTTTACCACAGCCTCCCGGTCCTGGCAGCCAGTTCTTCTTCCATTTTTTATTGGCCGTAACGGCCCAGGATACGCCCTATAAGCTTATAATGTTGCCATCGCTGTCCCTGACGGGCGTTTGGCCTCACCCCCTTCTTCGTATTGCTATTGCGCATGACTTTAACTGCCATATCATCTCACCTCATAAGTATCAGCCAAAAGAGCTTCACTCTGTTACGTTGAGATCTCATAACCAATAATTAATGACATATGTCACGCAGTTTCAAACTCGAACTCACCGCTGTTGAAGAGCTCCAGGCAAGTGTCCACCACGTCAGGATCATATAGTCTTCCCTTGTTCTTTGATATTTCCTCAAGTGCCTTATCGATACCCAGTGCCGGCCGGTATGGACGATTTGTAGCCATGGCTTCAATCACGTCTGCTACAGCCAGTATTTTTGCTTCCAGCAGCGTATCCTCTCCCCTTAACCCATTGGGATAACCCGAACCATCCAGCCTTTCATGATGCTGCAAGACGACCTTTGCTACAGAACAAGGAAAATCCATGCCTTTGACAATATCATAGCCGTTCTGAGCATGGGTTTTTATTAAGCCAAGTTCAATATCCGATAGTCTTCCAGGTTTACTGAGGATATCAGTAGGAACATACATTTTCCCGATATCATGGATTACCGCCGCCGTCCTGAGCTGATCAATCCGGGTATCTTCCAACTTCATTCTCCTGGCTATAGCGATTGCCAGGCCGGCCACTTTCCGCTGATGGCCTGCAGTATACGGATCTCTCATTTCCACAATTTTGACCATGGTATCGATAGTGTCATTCAGAGTTTCCCTCAGAGAATCGTAGCTTTTTACAAGTTTTTCTTCGGCCTGCTTGCGCTCGGTTATGTCGATACCGATACTTAAATTGGATTTGTCGGCGAGCGGCACGTTGATCCAGACGGTATCGAGCAGGCGCCCATCGCGCGCCCTTGTCCGAAAATCGCTCCAGGTACTTCCATGCGTAGCGATGAAATCGGCCACATGCTTCCGGTATTCCGTATCAGGATAAAGCTCTGCATTTATGTCGGTTTGCAGCACCTCCATGAGCGACCAGCCGAGCGTGGACTGCCAGCATCTGTTGATCCACTGGTAATGTCCTTCACGGTCGAAGGAAGCGATCATTACCGGGATGTTATCGAGGATGGTCTGAAGCACCTCTTTTTCCTGCCATAGAGCTTCCTCGGCCAGCTTGCGCTCGGTGATGTCAATCATAGTTGCGATGCAGGAGTAATTCCCGCTCTTACTATCTTGAGCAACGACAGCCTCGATGTATGCCCAGAATAGTGAGCCGTCCTTATGCACCATTCTCATCTCGCATACCTGCCTCGCACGGGTTTTAAAGAGATCCCGGCGATGCAGGTGGTAGATATCCTGGTCTTCATCGAAAATGAAGCTGGTGAACCGCTGCGCGCGCAAATCGCGCAGTGTGACTCCCAGCAGATTGGCGCCTGTGAGATTGGCCTCCAAAATGACTCCCTTTTCGTTAATACTGAAATAGCCCACCGGAGCCATGTTATACTGGTCGGAATATATTGCTGGCGACTCTTTGAATTCCTCCTGCGCCGGGCGAAGTTCCTCTTCCTGCTTCTCCTTTTCGATTTGATGTACCCTCGATTCATGCAGCAGGTTCCTCTCTGCCTCGGGTGGTAGCGCCTCCATCTTTTTGTGCATATCTGCGGCGTTTTTAACGGTTACTTTCTCCGCCTGCTGGCGCAGCTCGTCGGCTCTATTTTTTGAATCCTTTTTTGTGATCATGTAAGTGCTTCTTTAAGGATATATCGTCCCTCACCAGATAATCTACATATTTTTCCGCTTTCCAGCAACTCTGCCACCCAGTTACGCACCAAAGCTGACTCGTCCGCATTGAAAACTTTTATCAGGCACTAACACCCCTGAAACAAAACTCTACCCTTACCCTTCATATATGTCTATAAGGCACAATAGATGGCAAAGCCGTCGCCGAATATATGACTTCGCCGCAGCAATTTCTATTATGCTTATATGCGGCAGACTACAACACTACTCTTGTAGTCTACCCCCCCCCACACCCATCATCAATACACTTTAGAGTAATAATATGGGAAGTCGTAGTGTAAATCGTGCTAGCAATAGCACCAGGCAATGGCCCAGCCCGGTACATGCTCCGCAGGGGAGCCTGATGGGCTGCCCCTATCCACGGGGCAGGTTTAGTGGAAAACGTGACCACGGCTACGACATGGCGGAGACGTTCTACCGCGTGGTATTACCTCCGTAACCCAGGCCCGTTCAGGATGACCATTTCTCGGCCAGGTCACCAATTACCGGCAGCTTGAATTTCTCTCCTTTGTAGGCCTTGACCATCAGGATAATCCACAGCACCAGTGCGATTATCCATATGAACCAACCGACGATTGGTATAAACCCAAGGATAAAACAGGCGCCAAACGTTATGATCGATTGCATGGCGTGGAACTTCACAAACTTGCTGTCCTTCTCAATCAGGAAAAAGACCAGGCCGGAGATCCAGCCAACGAGGTAGCACAATAAACCTGCAACATTCTCTTCCAGTCCGGTTGATGATTTAGCCATTGCTCGTACCCCCTCTTCATTTATTATCGACAGAATAATCTTACGAGTATCGAAGTGTCAATAGTACATCTTCGGGCCACGATGGCGGATCAACCGGGCAGGTTATGACCGAAGACGCTATATTTTTTTCCCGGCCTTTAAGGCTGCGATGGTCACGATTACAATTAACAATGCCCCGACAGCTATGACTGCGATAGCCCAGCCCGGCACATGCTCCGCGGCTGGGGCGGCCGGACTATCAGTTGATGGAGCGGATTCTGTAGAGAAAGTGAACACGGACCCCGCATCCCCTGGTACTGGCTCAACGGCGGAAGCCTGCCAGAAATAAGTCGTATCATAATTGAGCCTGACGGGAAGTGAATATGCGGTGGTGGGCGTGAAATCCTCAATCACGATATTCTGCAACTGTGCATCTTTGGCCAGGATAAATCTGTACTTGGTCGTGCCCTGGTAACCGCTCCAGCTGAAAGCCAGCGGGCTGACCGGGCACCCTGTTGCACCGTTGGCAGGGCTGAGGGCCTGCAATCCGTATGAAGCTGAATTGACGGCATAACCCGGCCTGATGGAAAAAGGCACGCTTTCTGACCACGGACTGGAGATCCACTGCCCCGTGGCTGCCCTGACGGTGCGCACCCTCCAGTAATATGTATGGCCGGCCTCCAGATTCCCGGGCGGGTACCAGAAGGCCGGCGCCGTGGAGTCGGCCGGCGTCAGCATTCCCGAATCGTAGACCTTAAGAGTAAAGAGAGCATCCCTGGCGATCTGGACCTGATAGTCGCCCGATAAGCAATAATCCTCCCATCGCATGTCGACTGAAGCGTTTCTGCCGGTTGCCGGATCTACGTCTACCATGTTTGTAGTTTCCTGTGGCTGCGACTGCGGCACAATGACATTCAGAGTAATAGACCTTGTCCTGGTACCTGCAGAGTTAACCGCGGTCAACTTATAGGTGGTCGAGTAAACGGGCGATACGGCAGCCTGCCCGGACGGAAGCACTTCACCTATACCATGGTCGATGTACACGGAGACGGCGCTTTTAACATCCCACGAAATGACGGCGGAAGACGACTGCTCTATGCCGGATGGAGTAACTTTGAAATCGCTTATCTCCGGCAGCGTATTCGCATCGATAGCCCCCTGACAGGGCGGCGGAACCACTGTGACAGTCAGGCACGCACAGAGCAAAAGCAGCCCTGCCAGCCGTAAGAACCTCGATCGATATGTCCTGATATTCATCCTCTTGTCCTCTTCGGGGCGTTAACCTTGGCTGATATCTGATGCTTTATGGGCGACCCCCGATCTGACCAGGTAATCATAATAGCCGGTAAGCTTGAGCAGGACCCTGGCGGCACGATTGCCGGAGGTATAGTCATAGTGATCGCCCGCCAGCTTGACCTGTTCCTCTGTGAAGGTCGTGGTGATGACCGGCTTCCCGTAGCTCTCGATCCACTGTGAGCTGAGTGCCCGCATCAATCTGACGATCATGTTATTGATAATCTCCATGCGCGACCTGCCCGTATTTGCCAGCAATGCCTTGCCGCTGGCCAACTCGAGCAGATCGTCCACCAGCACATCATCGATCTTGCCTGAGAAACGGGCGGCTATGATCATGACAGCCAGGTCCTCGACTTCCATTTTACCCTGAAGTCCGAGTACCCATCCGAGCATGTCAATCAACTGCTTGATGGCGGTCTCAGTTTTATATACATTACCAGATTTAATATCTTCAATGATGGGTATGATGGCCCGCAGGGCGCTGTCCCTTTTAGCAAGATCTTCAGGCGACATTTTCTTCTCCTGCTGTGAGCGCTGTTGGAGCAGCAGGCTGCCGAAAAGTGTAAAGCCGCCGAAGCCCATAAATATGAGCGAATCTACGGTTTCCAGCTCCAGCAGCCTGGCCGGCGCCGTCAGATAGGCGATAAAATTGCGGTCACCGGCAGGATCGACAGGATTGCCGTGGCTCCACCTGGGCGGAAAAATCTTGTCGAACTCCTCAATAGTCTTCTCAGGCAGCTTAACCACGTTCAGCCCGCCTTCCTCGCATGCCTCGGCACAGAGTACTCCGTAACTGCCTCCGGGAGTTATGATAGCCACGTTGCGCCCTCTGGGTAAGGGCTGCGTCAGACACCCGATGGCAACGTCGAGCATCTCCTCGGGGTTGTCAACCCGCATGGCGCCCATCTTCTTGAAGGCTGCATCGTATACAGCGTCGCTGCCTGCCATTGCTCCTGAGTGCGATCTTATGGCCTCGGCCGCCGCCGCCGTTTTACCCGGCTTCAACACGATAACCGGTTTGTTGCGTGTGACGTTCGAAACTATGTCCATGAATCTGGCGCCGTCATTCAGCCCCTCGATGTAGGTCATGATCGCTTTAACCCTGGGATCCTTCCCGAAGTAATCGATGTAATCCTCGATCTGTATATCGGCTGCGCAGCCGCAGCTCACGTAATGCGTGAAACCGACGCCCCGCTCGTATCCGGCCACGACCACCGCGGCGCCGACATTGCCTCCCTGCGACACAAAGGCCAGCGGCCCGTCTTTGACCAGCAATGGCATCATGAAGGCCGCAAGAGAAGATGACGAGCTCCAGTAACCCATGCAGTTCGGGCCGATGAATCTGATATTGCCGCTGCGCGCTATGCTTAGCACCTCGTCCTGAAGCTTCTTTCCCTCAGGGCCGATCTCTGCGAAACCTGCCGAAATAATGACTGCCGATTTGACTCCCTTCTTCACGCAATCCCGCATAACGCCGGCCACGTGTTCGGCCGGGATAGTGAAGACGGCCAGGTCGACCGGTCCCGGGATATCGGTCACCTTGGGATATGCCGTGAGACCCTGTATCTCGGCTTCCTTCATATTGACCGGATAAATAGATCCTTTGAAGCTCTGCATAAGGCTGGTTATAGTGGAGAAACCCCACTTGTTGCGGTTGTTGGTAGCTCCTATGTGGGCGACCGAGAGCGGGTTAAAGAGGGGATCCAACTCCCTGATAATGTCCTTGTTCATAAGCATCGGCCCTCACAATCTATAGACTCAGAATAGTCCACGCTGTAAATTAAAAAATGCCTTGAGATTCAAAGCATCATGCTATATAATAACACCCCGGCAGGTGTCCGACAAATTCAGTTTGTTCGTTTTTACATTATCCGTATGCGATATTTATTGCGATGCCTGCAACTAATTTCATAAGGAGCGCCTGATGATTAAAACCCGCATGACCGAGCTGTTCGGATGCAAGCACCCTATCATGCTGGCGGGCATGAACTGGATAACCACGCCGGAACTGGTGGCCGCAGTCTGTAACGCGGGCGGGCTGGGCATATTCGCCACGGCCAGGTGTACGCCCGAGGAAACGAGAAAGAATATTAATGAGATCAGGAAGCTGACCGATAAGCCTTTCGGCATCAACCAGCTCCTGATTCTGGGGCAGGTGGCCCGTGACACGATCCAGGTGGCCATCGAGGAGAAGGTTCCCGTAATCAATTATACCCTCGGCAAGCCATGGTTTATCGACGATGTCCACAAATACGGCGGCAAGGTAATCGGCACCACGGCCTATGTCAAACATGCGCTGAAGGCTGCCGAACTGGGATGCGACGCCATTGTGGTCACCGGGACTGAGGCCGCCGCCCACGGCGAAGAGGCCTCTACGCTGGTCATGCTTCCCATCGTCGCCGGCAAGGTAAAGATACCGATCATATCGGCCGGCGGATACGGTGACGGCAGGGGCCTGGCAGCGGCATTATCCCTGGGCGCCAGCGCTATCTCCATGGGAACTCGCTTTGCCCTGACCAAGGAGAGCATGGTCCACGAGAACTTTAAACAGCTCTGCCTCAAGGCCAGTGAGAATGATACGATCGTCAGCACCAAGTTCGACGGCATGCGCGGACGCGCCCTCAAGACAGCCGTCACGGAGCGTATCGCCAGGGGCGGATTTCCCATGGTAGAGGCCTTCCAGGGAGCTTATGATACCAAACTCCTGCTCAACCTCAGTTGGCCGCAGTTCCTGGGAATGAGCTTCACCATGATGGGCGCAGATAGTGATCATCCTTTCTGGGTGCAGGCGCGACAGGCCGCTGGCTACCGACGCCACACGATGGCTATCTACGATGGCAACATGAAAGAAGGCATCTACTTCGCCGGTCAGATACTGGGCGCTTGCAACGACGTGCCCTCGGTATCGGAGCTTATCGACAGGATCATGGTAGAGGCCGAGGCGACCCTCAAGAAGACTTATTCAATGCTGGCCTGAGCAGGTAGTTCACAGATAGAAAAAGGGGAGGCTATTTAATGCCTCCCCTTTTATTTTTCCTTGCAGATATCGGTTTTATTTCAGGCGCGAGCCTTTGAGCAGGGCCTCAGCCTGTTTGACCATCCTCTCCACCACTTCCTTGCAGCTGACGACGTCATGGATCAGGCCGATGGACTGTCCTACCGGCATCAGGCCTGCCTCGATATCGCCGTCGTCCCAGATGGCAGTCTGCCGCAGGCCGGACAGGAAGGGCGCCAGCTCGTTGATGGTAGCATGTTTAGCTTCCATGTCCTGGATCTGCTTGAGCACCTGGTTCTTCATGGCGCGGCCCTGGAATCCGATGGTCTTGCCATAGAGCATGGTGTCAAATTCCTGGTGATCAATCAATTCCTGCTTGACCTTTGCGTTCATGCGACACTCGGTGGTTACCATGAACCTCGAGGCCATCATAACGCCTTCGGCTCCCAGTACAATAGCAGCCGCCAGCGATCTTCCGTCGGCTATGCCTCCCGTTGTAATAACGGGGATTTTAACCGTCTCCGCCATGCGAGGGGTGAGCACCATGGTGGTAACGTCGTCCATCAGGGGATGTCCACCCTCCTCCACACCGGCAGCGATGACAGCGTCGTACCCGGCATGCTCTGCGTGGACAGCGTGCCTGACTGAGCCGAGCTTGTGGATGAATTTGCAGCCGGCGTCATGCCCGCGTTTGATAGCGTCCGGCCCGAAGAATTTATCCACCGGCGTGCCCGAGATCTCGAATGCGGGCACCTTCTCCGCCAGACAGGCGTCGAACCAGTCGGTGTACATATCCTTGGTTATGCGAAAAGAGGGCAGCAGGGACAGGTTCACAGAAAACGGCTTGTCCGTTTTCTCCCTGGTCTCCCTGATAGCCTTACGCAGCTCTGCGCCATCTTTGTAATTGGCGGCCGTAAGGTTCCCGAGTGCCCCGGCGTTGCTGATCGCTGCGCAAAGATCGGGTTTGCACAGCCACATCATACCTCCGCACATGATCGGGTGTTTAATGCCAAACAGTTCAGTCATTCTGGTTTTCATCTCTCGTCTCCTCTGTCAACCAATATAAAATTTGAGCGATTATAACACGCTGATCAGCTTAAGGTAAAGTTGACTAACCAATCAATCATTTTTGACAAAGACGGCTATTTTTGAGATTATTACCGTTCGATAGGAACCAACTAATAATGGAGGTTTTTACTCGTGAAAACCAGAATAACAGAACTTTTCGGAATAAAACATCCTGTTGCACTGTCAGGAATGGCCTTTGTCAGCCTGCCCAGGCTGGTGGCAGCGGTCAGCAACGCCGGCGGGCTGGGCATCTTTAACAGCGTGGCCAATTCACCTGACCAGCTCAAGGGCATTATCCAGGAGATCAAGTCTCTGACGGACAGGCCATTCGCCATAAATGTCACCCTGATATTCCCCAACGGGAAAGAGAATGCGGAGATGGCGCTGGCTGAGAAAGCCCCGATCATCAATTTCGCCCTGGGCAAGGGTGACTGGATCATAAAGCAGGCGCATACATACGGCGGCAAAGTCATATCCACGGTAGCCACTGAACGCCATGCCATCAGGGCGGCCGAGCAGGGTGCGGACGCTATTATCGTTACCGCCCATGAAGCGGCCGCTCATGGCAGTGATATCGGGGGCATGGTCCTTCTTCCCCAGATCGCGAGCAAGGTGAAAATTCCCATCATCTCCGCTGGAGGCTATTGCGACGGCCGCGGGCTGGCTGCTGCCATGGCGCTGGGCGCGGACGCCATCGCCATGGGCACGCGGTTTGTGGTAACACAGGAGTGCGAAGTGCATCCCAATATCAAGCAGGTCGCCATGAAATGCCAGATGGAAGAGACCATCTACTCAGCAGGCATCGATGGCCTGCCCGGTCGCTGGTACGCCAACAAGCGCGCCCTTGAGATGGCCAACAGCAAGACATCTTATATGGATGCGCTGAAGGCCGGCTGGGCGATGAGAAAACAGGTTGATACCCCTATTTGGAAACTGCTCTTCGGCAGCCTCCAAAAGAGGGGAGTCCAGCAACTCGCGCAACAGGCCATCGGCATCGATGCGCTGGGCAAAATCCTGGACGAGGGCGATCTGGAGAACGGTGTAGTGCCATTCGGCCAGGTCGTGGGCCGTATACGCGATCTGCCCACCTGTAAAGAGCTGATCGAGCGCATAGTAGCCGAGGCTGAGGAAACCATCAAAGGGCTCCAGGCCAAGGTTTAAGCGGCCTCAAGAAATATTTTTTCCTAACCTCATACTACGGTACAAACAGATTATTTCATACAACGTTGGACTTTCCTTGCACATTTAACAATAATGTTTTATGCTATGAATGTAAGGTATCAACCATACAATCATGTCACAAAACATAAAATATTTAGGCAAAGCTGGCAACGACTTATTATCCGCACTATTACTGGCTGGTAAAAGACTATTTACCTTTAGTGAAGCTGCTCAGTTCTATAGTGAAAAGCCCGGCCTACGGACGATGCTATCTGCTCTTGTTAAAAATGGCTGGTTGCAACGCATTGAGCGTGGCAAGTATCTTATTTTACCATTGGAAGCTGGTAGTACCGGGCAGTGGAGTGAGCATGAATTTGTTGTCGCTTCCTTCCTCATACAACCATACTATGTTGGGTTCCAGAGTGCGTTGAGTTACTATGGCTATTCAGAGAAAGTCAGCAAAACGGTTTATCTCGTTTCCACACATCGTAAACTGAAGCCATTTCTTAACATATCCGGAGTCACTTATCAGTTTGTGAACCTGGATAAGCGCCAATTATTCGGCATCCAAAAATTATCTATTGGAAATCAGAAGGTAAACCTGTCTGACCGCGAGAAAACCTTGGTAGATTGCCTGTATATGCAGGAATATTGTGGCGGGGTTGCTTCAGTGGCGCAAGCCTTATGGTACGCCCATGAAGAGTTGGATTTCCAGCGCCTCGCCAAATATGCGGTCAGATCCGGTAATAGGGCGGTTTGCCAGCGATTGGGTTATTTAATAGAGACCCTTAATCTAAAAAAACCGAATGCAGTTTCCATTCTATACAATAACGTCAGCAGCAGTTACGCACGTTTGGATACATTGGCGCCTGCTCAAGGCACTTATATATCGAAGTGGAAAATACGCGTAAACGTCCCGAAAACCGATTTGCGGCAGTGGAGGATGGATTAGTGCTCTCCAGGGCAGAATTGCAGAGGTTGGCAAATCGCGAAAGAGTCGGGCTTGGCGTCCTAGAAAAAGACTATGTTCTTACTCAATTACTGAATAACATATCACTGATTGATGACCTGGCCACACTGTTCGTATTCAAAGGCGGAACTGCGCTAAGAAAAATCTATTTCCCGGACTGGCGGTATTCAGAGGACCTTGATTTTACGGTAATACGTGATATGCCTGAAAAAGAGCTGCACAGCTGCTTACATAACCTGTATGCCCAGGTGCTGCGCACTACAGGGATAAAGCTTTCGACGCTGATGCTGCATAAACCGAATGGCTATGCCCGTCTGCGCGTACAATTCATCGGACCACTCGCATACCAGGGTAAGATCTTCATGGATCTTAGCTTCGATGAACCTGTATTCCTGGAGCCGGTATACCGCAGAATAATAGCCCACCCATTTACCGTTGACGAACGGTCAATACTGGTCTACCCACTTGAAGAGCTCCTGGCAGAAAAAATACGCAGCCTTAAAGAAAGGGGTAAATCCAGGGACTACTACGATGTCTGGCTCATCACCAAAGAACATATAACGGATATTGATACTAATCTGTTAACAGATGTTTTAGCTAAGAAGCTTCGCCATAAGCAGATTATCTTGAACACTATTTACGACTTTTTACCAGATAATATAAATAATGTGCAGCGTTACTGGGATGAGGATTTGAGCCACCAGGTAAGTGATTTGCCAGGGCTTGATGAAGTACTCAAAGAATTGACTTCTCAGTTAAGTGATTTGATCAAACCCGAAATTTTTGGAAAATGAAGCCATTCCTGTTGTCATTAACCACGAGCTTTGACCCACCCGTTATTACTCCTCAACCTCTTCTCATTATTGGTATTTCCCTTGGCCTTGTTACAGCTTGTAAAAGTCTGACTTAAGCCTAGAACCGAGCAGGCTTTTATAAAGCTAACCGGAATTTGCCGGCTTCCATAATCTGATATCAGATACTTTTATTACTCATCATTAGATCACATAATCTTGAATCGTTAACAGCTACTTCTGGTTGTCTGATAATATCTTGCCCCCTGATATGCTAATATCTTGGTAGGTTGAATAGTAATTATGCGAGAGCGCAGTCATGACAGGAAGCACAGGCACCGGTGGACTGGACAGGTTTAACAGAACCGTAGCCCTGAAAGATGGATCGGTTTTACATCTTCGGCCGATTATGCCCGACGATGAAGACCGGCTGATGTCCTTCTTCCTGCGTTTGAGCAGGCGCACCATTTATCTGCGCTATCATCATGTCCTGGCCAATCTCTCCAGAGAGGAGGCCCACCAATATTCAATTATCGACTACGACAATACCTTTGCCGTGGTGGGAATACAGGGAGAAGGGGCGGAGGAAAGCATTATAGGCGTCGGCCGCTACTGGAGGCTGCCCCAGCCGGATAAGGCGGAGATCGCTTTCATCGTCGAAGACCCGCACCAGCGCAAGGGTATCGGCACACACCTGCTGGAGCTGCTCGCCATGGCCGCCCGCGAGCACGGTATAGGTGTCTTTGAGGCAGAAGTGCTCCCGGAAAACACCGATATGATCGACGTACTGCGGGATAGCGGATTCAAACAGCTCGATAAAATTACAGAGTCTCACGGGTGGAGGGGTGTATTCAGCATAGCTCATACACCTCTGGTGGAACAGAAGTCGGCGGAGCGTGAGAAAATCGCCTCTATCGCCTCGATACGTAAATTTATGTTCCCTCGATCCATCGCCGTGATCGGCGCATCCAACAAACCGGGCATCGGTAACGCGCTGGTCAAAGACCTGATCAAGAATGAGTATAACGGCATTATCTATCCGGTCAATCCCAAAGATGAGGTCGTATCATCGATCAAAGCCTACCCGTCCGTGCTGGATATTCCCGGCCAGGTGGATCTCGCCATTGTCGCTGTAGCGGCAGAGAGGATGCAGCCGATAATCGAGGAATGCGGCAGAAAGGGCGTGAACAGCCTGGTTATCATTACCGCCGGCTTCTCCGAGATGGGGGGAGAAGGCATTGAACGAGAGAAGAAACTACTGAAGACCGCCGGGGCATACGGAATGCGCATCATCGGCCCCAACTGCCTGGGCATCCAGAACACCAATCCCAATGTCAACATGAATGCCAGCTTTGCGCCGATCTACCCGCTGTGCGGTAGAACGGCTTTCGGCAGTCAGAGCGGCGCGCTGGGAGGCGCCATCATCAGTTACGCTATCCAGATCAACCTGGGCCTTTCAAATTTCGTCAGCATTGGTAACGGGGCGGATGTCACAGGCAATGAACTGCTACAGTACTGGGCGGAGGACCCCGACACCGATCTCATACTTCTTTACCTGGAATCGTTCGGAAATCCCCGCAAATTTGCGCGCATCGCACGTGAAACCACCCTTAAAAAACCCGTCGTAATAGTAAAAAGTGGACGCTCGGCGGTGGGCGCGCGCGGCCGCCTCCCACACGGGCGCACTGGCGTCGGATGATACTGCTACCACCGCACTTATCAAACAAACCGGCATGCTCAGGTGCAACTCGCTGGAAGAGCTTTTCGACACAGCCCTGCTGCTATCGAACCAACCGATACCGAAGGGTAATCGAGTAGCCATTTTAACCAACGGCGGAGGCGCCGGCATAATGGCGGCCGATGCGCTGGCGGCCCACGGTTTTCAACTGCCGATCCTCTCGGATAAAGCCAGGAGCGCCCTCAAATCGTTCCTGCCTCCCAAGTCCAGCTATATGAATCCCGTAGATACGACCGCCGCCGTATCCCCCGACCAATATCGCCAGGCTCTCAACGTGATATTGCAGGAGGACATCGACGCCCTTATCATCATCTATATCCCCCCCATGGAGTTCCTGATCGAGCTGATGCGGGGAGTGATACGCGAGATGGCACCTTCCTTCCGCGCCAAAGGCATACCCGTCCTGGCCAATTTCCTCGGACTCGAATCGAGGCTGGTTGTAGGCTCCAAAGAGGAAGGCTACGTCCCCACTTATGTCTTCCCCGAGTCCACCGCGCATGCGCTGGCTAAATCGTACGAATACAGCGAGAGGCTTAAACGTCCCCTGGGCAATATACCCTCATTCGCAGATATAGATAAGGCCGGTGCTGAAAAGGTGATCCAGGCGGCGCTGGCCCGCACGGATCAGCACCCTGTCTGGCTGGATACGGGAGAGATAGTCGACCTGTTCTCCGCCTATGGCATCAAGTTCGCACAATCCGGCGTTGCATCCACGGCTCAACAGGCGGTTAAAATGGCCGACAATATCGGCTACCCGGTGGCGCTGAAGCTGTTCTCGTCAACGATTTCACACAAGACCGACGTGGGCGGCGTAATGCTGAACCTGAGCTCTGCGGCGGAGGTAAAAAAAGCGTATAGTCAGATCGAGCAAAACCTGGAGAAGATCTCGCGCAGGGCGGAGATGCAGGGCGTGACGGTGCAGAAGATGCTGTCAGGGGGAGTCGAACTCATCGTGGGCGTCACAGAGGACAAGTTCTTCGGACCGCTCATAATGTTCGGCCTGGGAGGGATATACACCGAACTGTTCAAAGACGTGGATTTCAGGATCCACCCGCTGACCGATTACGATGCCAGGGATATGATCGCCTCCTTCAAGGCGCACAAGATACTGGCCGGTTGGAGGGGCGCGCCGCCCTCTGATACCGCGGCCGTCGAAGACCTGCTCCTGAGGATCTCTGCCATGATTGAGGAGATACCGGAGATAAAGGAGCTTGACCTCAACCCCGTGATAGCCATGCCCGTTGGAGAAGGTTGCGTGGCGGCGGATGCCAGGGTGTCCATCTCACCGGTTTCTGTATAATATAGGCTGGTTGCAGCGGTGTTTTAAGGAGCATATCGATGACGGCGGGCCTGGACGGTAAAAGCTTCGAGAAGTATTCGATCAGCGTAGCGCTCAAGGACGGCTCCAGCCTTCACCTCCGCCCCATCGTGATGTCGGACGAGGAAAGGCTGCTGGCGCTATTCAGCCGCATGAGCAAGCAGACCATTTACCTGCGCTTCCACCATGTACTGACACACATGTCGAAGGAGGAGGCGCGCCGTTTCTGCACGGTGGATTACGTCGATACCTTTGCGCTGGTGGGGACACTGGGCGAGGGACCTGATGAACGCATCATCGCAGTAGGTCGCTACGCCAGGCAGCCCGGGGCCAACCGGGCGCAGATTGCCTTCGAAGTGGAGGACAAGTACCAGGGGCTGGGCATCGGCACCCATCTACTGGACCAACTCGCCTTCATTGCACGCGACAAGGGCATGAATTTGTTCGAAGCCGAAGT
>CAYVBI010000025.1:0-16551 GCA_964448985.1 uncultured Dehalococcoidales bacterium | reverse complement strand
CATGATCCGCAAAACTAACATTATGGCTGGTACCAAAAAGGGGTGAGGACCAATACAGCGACCGGATTCTAAGACCGAGTGCTGCTAAATGCGGGGGAAGGTCACTGGAGGCAAACGCCAAATTCCAGGAGATGGCCCGGGTGCATTTGTAACGCGAAGCAGGTTTTTAAGAATTAGCCAGCATTCTCTTTTCATTTGCTCACCCGGACAGGGCGTAGTATCGCCCGGGCAGGGGCACCGTCGGCTTGCTCAAGCTTGAGTGGCAGGCAGATGAGATCATACCTTCCAGACCTCACCAATGAGAGGTCAAGCCCCTCAATGATCCATATGCCAGCTTGAAGCAGTGTCCGGTGCACTTCACCACCTGCGCGCTTGAAACCTCCAACCGAGAGGTAATCTATACCGATGACGCTGACGCCGCGCCGGACAAGGAAACGTGCTGCTTCGTTTGAAATGAAGACGAAATCCTCGATAAATGTATCCGTCTGCCATACCCGTGAGGAGTTTATTGTTTTGAAAAGTAGGCGTTCACCGCGGCGGATGCCATGGCCGGATAGCTCTTGCGGTTTTATCGACTCTGAATCTTGGATCTCGATAACACGTGCCCTGCCTATGGCCGCGTCCAGAGGCATCCTGTCAATGCTTGACCCCTTTCTGATAAAGTGGAGCGGCGCGTCTATGTGTGTTCCTGTATGAGAACCCATTGAGATTTGCGAGAGTGTGTGGCTGTCGCCATTGGCCATGTCCTGAGCACGATTGATCCGGATAGGTGGGTCACCCGGCCAGTGCACCATCGCATTGCGTAAGGGAAGTGAGATATCTATCCAGGGCAAGCTATTCATTAATCTTTAACGTCAAATCTGAGCCGTTTTCGTTGTGGATTTGCAAAATACACTTCCCAACTTGGCGCTCCCCCTGGGGATCAATACCAGACTATTGGGGAGAAGCTTGATTAGGTCCAGGCATTGGCTAAGGATTTTGCGGTTTTCGTGGTTTCTACAGTAATATAACAGCAACTGGGCGTGGCGAATCGCCTGCTCCTGTTTAATTTTCTTTCGAAATAGACTCTGTATAGTGCCTTTCTTCTCCAGCCAATAATCTACTATCTGGATACTTTCGCAGATAGATAGTCGTTGGTTTCTACTGACATTCCCCACGTGAGTTCGATATTTAGCCAGGGGTTCTTCCGTGAAATCAATCGGAAAGCGCTCGGCTATCCTCAACCACAGGTCGTACTCCTCACCAATTTCATATTTTGGATTAAATACGCCAACTTTGTTAAGCACGTCTCTTCTAATCACGGCTGTTGGCATGGAAATAAAATTACCCATCAGCAGTTCGTTAAATACGTTGCCGCGGAATGGTTTTAGGCTGCGAAAACAGGGTTCCCCAACCAGGTTGCCGTTACTATCTATAGAGGAGCAATCAGAATAAACCAACCCCAATTCTTTTTTTGAATCCAAAAGTTCTAACTGTTTTTCCAGCTTGTATGGCAGCCAGATATCATCGCAGTCAAGAAAGGCGATGTATTTCCCGCTGGCCTTTTCAATAGCGGCATTACGGGCTGCCCCTAAGGGCAGGAATTCTTCTCCGCGGAAATAGCGGAGGGGTTCTGCGTAATCGAGGGCAATTTCAGCGCTGTTATCAGTAGAAAGGTTATCCCAGAAGATAATTTCATAATCCTTAAAAGTCTGCTGGTAAACGCTATCTAAAGCTTCGCGCAGGTACTTACCACTGTTGTGGCAGTTCATAATTATACTTACTAAGGGCATTGCCATATTTCCGAGTGAGGAGTGAGGAGTGAGGAGTAAGTAATAGGGGTGTTTGCCTTCGATTCTCATTTCTTAGCCGTGTTTCAGTTCCCAATCATATGGAATACTGCTGATGAAAGGGTCAAGCCGTTCTATTTCATCTTCGCGATGAGGTATTGTGGTACAATTTGCCACAATAGCCGGCTTCACGCCTATCCCCTTAAAGCCGTTGTAAATTCCCTGTGGGATCTTTACTAAAACATAGTTGTCTTCACCAATAAATAGCTCTTGAACTTGTCCTTTTGTTGCTGAACCTTTCCTTGGATCGTATAGAACGAGCTTAACCATGCCCGAAACAACTGCGTAATTAAGCGTCATCTCCTTATGAAGATGCCATGCCTTGATCACGCCGGGATATATAACTGAAAAGTAGATTTCCCCGAATGCCTCAAAATGAGGGTCGTCAACCCGCAGCATATGCATGATTTTGCCACGTTCATCGGAAATTTGCTTCAGTGGTATGACGCTTATTCCTTCAATCACCGCTTAAAAACTCCCTGTACCATTCAATCGTCTCCTGCAAGCCAACGTCAAGTGTGTACTCCGGTTGCCAGCCCAGTATCTTCCTCGCCTTTTCCGTAGAAAGATACTGATGCCCTATCTCGCTCCTGGCCTCGTTTAATACAACCGGCGTCAGGTCTTCTCTTTTCATGATATTCAGTATCTTCTTCGTTAAATCAAGAACAGTTATCTGAAGCTCATTGCTGAAATTGAATGCTTCCCCCTGGATTGGCATCTCCCCGATCTTTGCTGCTAACAAAAGATAAGCGGCTACTGCATCGAGGATATAGATATAATCTCTGACGGGAGTCCCATCGCTTCTTATTATCGGGCGTTCATTGTAAATCGCTGAGCGGATAGTCCCGGGAACAATACGGTTGAAATTTAAGTCGCCACCGCCATAAAAATTACCACACCGGGTGACACACACCGGCAGCTTGTACGTATGATAATAGGCAGATGCCAGCAGGTCGACACAGCTCTTGGAAACATCATATGGGTGAAGGCCCTTGAGCGGGGTTGCTTCCGTATAAGGCAATATTTCCTGTTCGCCATAGGCCTTGTCACTTGACGCGATTATAACTCTCTTTATTTTAGGGCTTCTTCGGCAGGCTTCCAGCAGATTCCAGGTGCCTCTGATATTCGTATCAAAGGTTGATACCGGATTGCTGTTGGCAATCGTAACTATTGTCTGGGCTGCCAGGTGAAAGACCGTATCTATTTCATATTCATTAAGGGCTCTTTCCATGAGGAAATAGTCTTCTACTTCACCGCGTACCGTGCAAATACGCTCATTCAGTCTGAGCCGGGAAAAATTTGCTCTAGGCACATTATCCCTTACCAGACCAACAACATTTACCCCTCGATCCACAAGCGCCCTGGTCAGCCAGGAACCCAAAAAACCGGTACAGCCGGTGACAAATACGTTCTTGTTGCGCCAGGAATCCATTGTTAGTCCCATACCTTCCAGAAAGCCTGGTTATTCTGCCACAGTTTATTCAAATATTCTACATCCCGGTATGTATCCATACACGCCCATAAACGGTCATGAATATAAACATTTAGCTCACCATCAGAAGTTAATTTCTCTAATGCACCTCTTTCAAAATCACAATTATCATCATTGCTCAAATAACTAAAAACCTTCTTGTTAAAGACGAAAAACCCCCCATTTATTAATCCCGCTGACGTCTGAGGCTTCTCGGAAAATGATAATGCCTTGCTGCCATCCACCAACAATTCGCCAAATAAGGATGGCGGCCTGACCCCTGTTACCGTGCCTATCTTGCCATGACTGTTATGGAAATCGAGCAATTTCCTTACGTCGATATCAGCCACTCCGTCACCGTAGGTCAGCATAAATACATCATCTGGTATAAATTTCTCAATCCTCTTCACACGGGCTCCCTTCAAGGCCTTATCGCCCGTATTTACCAGGGTGACGGTCCACTCATTTTCATCCAGGGTGTTGTGCATGGTTATTTTCTTTTCTCTGCCAAGTTTAATAGTAAAATCGTTATTTAAAATCTCATAGTTTGAAAAATACTCTTTAATGCTCTCCCCCTTGTAGCCTAAACACAGCACAAAGTCATGAAAGCCGTAATGCGCATAGATTTTCATAATATGCCATAAAATCGGCTTATCGCCGATTTCAACCATAGGCTTGGGCTTAAACTCGGTTTCCTCTCTCAGCCGTGTTCCCAGTCCCCCGCATAGGATGACTACCTTGGGCTGCATTGTTGCCTCCTCCCGACAGGTTCTTTGCCAAAGTCAATGTGTAAAGCGCCTTTGGGCTTCATTTATGGTATCCTCAATCCTTCAATCACCCCTTGAATTACCCGGCTGACGTCGTCATCAGATAGCCCGCAATGCAGCGGCAACGTTAGAATCTCTTGATAGGCCTTTTCTGTCTCGGGTAAACCTGTGTTTTCTTTTTGATAAAAAGGCTGAAGATGATTGGGTATGTAGTTAATGCCGGTCTCTATATCGAGCTCTTTCAAATAAGTCATTAGTTTGTCCCGTTTGCCATTGCCAACATGCAGGACATAGATATGAGGTGCTACCTCGTCATAGTTAAGTCGAAGGCAGCTTATACCAGCAATCTTTCCAAAGGCACCATCATATTTGCGGCAGATTTCCCTTCTACGCGAAATGAATAAATCAATTTTCTTCAGTTGTTCTAAACCGATCGCAGCGTTAATATTACTCATATGGTAACGAAAACCCTGAGTTTTGACCTCGTAAGTCCAAACGCGTTCCTTCCATGCGGCGGCGTGTGATTTGCGGTCAATCCCCAGCAGCCTCTTTTGCCTGAGCAACTCAGCGAGTTCAGCATCCTGACAGATAATTGCGCCTCCCTCACCGCAGGTTATATTCTTTATTGAATCAAAGCTAAAACAGATAATATCCCCAAAACTGCCAATCTTTCTTCCTTTATAGTAGGAGCCCAGCGCGTGGGCAGCATCCTCAACAATCCTTATACTATGCTCCCCTGCAATTTTCAATAAAGTGTCCATGTCGCATGGGTTACCGGCATAGTGAACCGGCATTACAGCTTTTGTTTTAGGCGTAATTCTCTTTTGCACATCAGCAATATTCAAGGATAACGTATCGGGGTATACCTCGCAAGGGACTGGCGCCGCACCCGTTGCAGATATAGCCTGGAAGGAGCCGATAAATGTTAAAGAAGGCACAATGACTTCGTCTCCCTCTCCTATCCCCAGGGCATCAAGTGCCAGGTGAAGAGCTGAGGTGCCGTTATTGGTCGCCACCACATGCTTAGCTCCCAGAAACTTTTTCAGCGCCTCTTCAAACTCTAAAACCATACCTGCCAGGCCGAAGTAGCCATAGTCAAAGGCTTCCTTGACCCTGGCTAACTCTTCCTTTCCCAGACATCCTCTTGAAACTTTAATCATCTTGCTTCACCTGTTGAAAACAAAGTTAAAAGCTTTCCTGAAAAAGGACTTCGGCTCATCCAGGAATGCGCTCAAAATTATACCGGGTAACTTAAGGGGATGTCTTTTCAAACGTGCCCTTAGAAGAAACCTTTGACCTTGTTTCAGTATTTCTCTAAGTTCTTCACCGGTCCAATCCTCAGTTGAAATACTGAAGCTCCGAATAAATAAATCATCCAAACTAAAATCGTCGGGGATGTACTTTTTCTTTTGACATATATCATAGAGTTCAGAACCGGGGTATGGCGTGGCTACAGAAATGAAGGGTTCATAAACTCCCAGTTCCTTGGCCAGGTAAAAACTGTCCCATATTTGCCCCTTGGTTTCGCCGGGCACTCCCATGATTAGGTAGATACCAACATCAAGTCCAATACTTTGTGCATACCTTACTAACCGCCTGGCTCTATCCAATTTTAATGGCTTCTTTATTATATTGTCCAGCACATATTGGTTTCCAGATTCCAACGCCAGATTCATTTTGTAACAACCGCTCGCTTTCATCTTATCAATAAGGCTCTCATTCAAGGCAAAGGCAGCCACGCCGTTTGGGGTATCCCAGACCAGGTTAAGTTTTTCCTCGATCATCAGGTCGAATATTTTTTCAGCCCTTTTCACGTTAAGAGTGGTATTATCATCCTCAAACATGATCTCCTCGATGCCATACCTCTCCTTTATTTGCTTCATCTCAGCTATTACATTTTCTGGTGAGCGCTGCCTGAATACCCTTCCCCAAACCTTGTGAGCTGAGCAAAATGTGCATTTTGCCGGGCATCCCCGCGAAGTAATTATTGGTGAAAACCGTTTTTTCCTTCTGGTCCCATGAGATGCCTTCAGACCATAATATTTTTCCATATTCAGTACGTGCCTTGCCGGGAAAGGCAAGCTATTGAGGTCAGCGATGAATTTTGTTTTAGGCAATATATTTATTTGTCCATTTTCCTTATAACCTATACCATCCAGGCCGGAAATACTGCCTTTGCCTTCAATAACACCGACTAAACCGAGCAGAGTATCCTCGCCTTCACCGAGCACCACAAAATCGACATTCCGGTCAGCCAAAACAAGCTCTGGCAGAACCGTTGGATGCGCTCCTCCAGCGATGGTAATAATATTGCTATCTACGTGTTTGGCTGCCTCATATATCTTATGTGCATTATCCCGCTGCTTGGTAAACAGGCTATTGACCCCGACTATATCCGGTCCATAATCTTTAATAATCGCTTCAATCCGGTCAAAGGGTAGGCCGATCCTGATTATGTTTTCTCCCACCTCAACCCTATCCTTCCAGCCCTCCATCAAGCAATCGACAACCTTCACTTCGATACCGGCGATCTCTAAAACCGCTGCAAGGTAGCCCAAACCAAGCGGCGGCAGAGGATTCACATCTATGTCATCCTTAAAAGTAAATGCCGGCGGTATAAACAAAAGTACTTTCTTTATTCTTCTATCCATTTAACTCTCTAAGTCAACCTTTCTGGTGGCTTTAGTTTGGTCATAATCCGCATAATGCTTTCATCATAAAAACAAATCATATACGCCTTCATCTACTGGTCCCAACATTTCATTGACTGTATTGTCCCATATGGCCCTCTGCTGTAACAACTCCTTTCCCTCGGTTTTCAGTATGCTTTCCGTCATCCTTAAAATATCATCCTTGTTCCTGGCTGATTGCCTGACAACGGGTGGAAAATCAGCAAAGTCATCATAGTCAATTCTAAATTCCGACTCTATATGCAGCACCGGAACGCCGCGGGAAAGAGCTTCAATTGAGGTGGTTGAGGACGTATAAATCAGCATATGGCTCTCCTCCAGCAGCGCGCTCACCGGCTGATTAGAGACGGTAAAATTCGCGGGCAATGGTCCGATAGCGCGGGCAATACCCGAGTAATGGTCATCTGGGTGGAGCTTCAGGATGACCTTGAACCTATCTACCTGCCCGAGGGCTGCCAGCACCTTCCAGATTAGCTCGAGAGATTCGTTTTTGCCTGTGGATGGCGTAACAAGTATAACCGGGCGGGAATTGTCTCTTTTCGACGGGATAGTTCCCATGGGTTTCAGCATGCCGGCATACCTTATAGCTCCGCCACAGATAACCTTTGACGGGTCATAACCCGATTCTTTGAATAGCTTTTCAGTATATTTACCCGTGGTAATTACCTTATCGGGAAAAGGCAGTATTGGCAGCTCATCTCTGGCAAAGAAAAAAGTCAAAATCATCTTGGGCACATGAGCGTGCTGATAGCCTATTATCTTTGCTGCCGGGTAGTATTTTCTCAGCGCCAGGCAGTATGCCTTTTCCCATACTTGGTTCTCAAAGGGGTATATGAAGGTGTCTATCGGTATGCCGGCATTCTTCCAGCGTTTGACCGCTTCATAAAGTAGTAAATTAGAGGCCGGGCCGGTGCCTGCCCAGTCTATGTCCAGGTCATTCATGATTATTCCCGTAATGTCGATACCTTCGAAGGCAGGGTAAGCCTTCCTGGCCGGGATGTTCAATATCGTTTTCATGAAGACGCTCAATACATCAGGTATTGTCAAGAATGACTCCGGTACTAAGATACAGTCAAGGCTTTGCGCCAGCTTTTTAAGGGTCTGGTGGTAGGGTACCGTGTGCAAAATGTACGGAATAATGACGACGCTTTTTCCCTTATTTCTCAAGTGATGAGCTAATCCGCCAAGGTAGCTGTCACGGTAATTACCATCGGCGTCAAAGGAATGCGGGTCAACCCAGTTATGGAGTAAAACCAGCCCCTCCCCGTCCTGGCCTTTCCTTTTTATAGCTTGCTTTAATCCACAACGCCGGGCAACTAATAGCCGGTATATGGTTTGGGCAACGAAATATCCTTTATAAAGAACCATTCGTATGGAATGCCTGAGTGCCCCGGTAATACTGGTAATGGGTGATTCGAGGCGAACAATATTACACTTACTAATGTCAGCGATGTTAACGGCTAAACATTCTCTCAGGGCTCTATTCTCACCTATAAATAGCAGAGTTTCCTGGCCGCTTGCATTGATAATAGTCCGGCACAGCTTAATATAGCAGGCATACAGGAAAGTTTTGGATGCCCATGGGTTTTTTTCAGAGAGAGAGCCAACCCACCATAAAAGAGAATTGTTCTCAAGGCTCAGCTTGCCTATGTAGTCGATATAAGGTTGCCGCAGCGACCGGGCAATTTCCTGAAGCTTGCCGCTGATTTCTATCCGCTGACCTGTGTCTCTGAAGTACTGTTCTATGGCCATGGCCAGAGATGTATCCTCTCCCAGGTAAACCCATCGGAAGTCCCTCCCCTTGAGTTGTTTCAGCGCTTTGAGGATACATGTTTTCTGAGGTGAGCATAATATTATGCATATCCTGGTTTCAGAATTAGAAATACCTTTCATAATAGACTTCTCTAAGCTGAAGGAACATACGGTTGCCTTCCTCGTTAAACTTCTCAGCGATTCTAATCTTGTCAAATTCAGATTCAGGCATTTTAGCATACAAAGGGAAAGTTCTTTGTAAGCCTTTCAACTCTCGATATGTAATAGAGGTCATCTTTAATTCGGCACTATCTAAAACTTGGTGTACTTTTGCACTTTTAGCCAAGTAACCTTTTTCAATGCAGTATTTATATAAGGCCGTCCCCTTATAGGGTGTGAATAAATAACAGTTGATTGTTGCCGGATTGATTTGCCGATTGAAGTTAATGGTATCAAAGATTAATTTCCTGGTCTCATCAGGAAAGCCAATGATATTATTTACCGTATAGTCAATCTTGTACTTTTCAACTATCTTAAAGGCCTGTAACATCTGCTTATTTGACCCCTTCCTGTTGAGTATTCTTGCTCTAAACTCTTCATTCCCCTGCTCGATACCAAACTGCAGATTTTTACAGTTCATGTCCTTCAATAGCTTTATTTTCTCCTCGGTTACAGTCTCCGGTCTCGATTGGCACCAGAAGGGCAAACCTATCTCTCTGTAGATCTCAGCAAATTCCCGCAGTTCCTTAACTGATTTGGCCAAAAATGATTCAGCATTAAAATAAACATAGTCTGGGTTGTATTTATCTTTAAGATACTTTATTTCGTCCATAAGGCGGTTCACATTCTTTTTTCTATAATAGTTGCCACATCCGCTATCCCGGAAAAATATCCTTAATTGTGGAGCTTCACAATAGGTGCAATCGTATGGACAACCCCTTTCCATTTCAACGTGAATCATGGTGTAAATTTTCCCATACATGGGCCTGTATAGCCTTTTCTCCTCAAACAGGTCATAATCAATAAAAGGCAACTCGTCAATATCTATAAGTTTCCTCAAGTGGTTTTTAACTATTTTTCCGTTTTGCTTAACCCACAAGTTTTGGATATTGGTGTAGTCCTCACCATAGCGCATCTTTTCGCATAGCTCTATCAGCGGCTCCTCTCCCTCACCGATACAAATCATATCTACCGTATCTTTGGCGATGACCTCGTCTGGCGAAAAAGTAACAAAAACCCCGCCGACTATTACCGGAATATCGAACTCTTTAATGCTCTCTAATAGAGATAATGCCAGATCATAAGTATCCTCGACAATTGTTATACCAATCAGGTTCGGCTTAAAATTAACAATTTTATTAGCAAGGTCTTCATATATATCAGTTTGTTTAAAATCTACGCCCTTTTCTCTCCAGTTGAACGGCTTAATTTGTAAAAGCTCAACCCTCTTCTGCTCAAAACTTGTTTCTTCTGTTTTATAATATGTTGTATCAAACAGGTCGACCTGAACCCCTTTTTCCTTTAGACACGAGGATAATAGGGAAATATTAATCGGGACCAGTGTCGCCATCATTGTATTAGGGTAGATAAATAATACCCTGAAGTCTTTCATATTCGTACCATACGCTAATGAAGCTTCTTATGCATTTGCTCCAGGCACTGGAGCAAGCCTTGACCCAGGTCTAAATAGGAATTGCTGATGAACCGCCTGGCTATTTTGGGATTAAACGTGTATGGGGTTATCTCATAATGGAGACGTGGATCAGCGGGCAGAAACTCAAGCTCAATCTTATTTCCCAGTATTTCCCTGATCATAATCATGACGTCTTTTACCCTTATGGGCTGATGCCCGGTGATAATGACCGACTGATTTTTAAATTCGTCGCCCAGGATCATTACGCTGCATCGAGCGGCATCTTCGACATGGATATATTCTCTTATCTCTTCACCATCGCCGTGACGTGTAATCTTGCCCTCAGTGATGGCCTGTTTCAGGATTACATAAATCCAGTTTGTCTCATCGGCCCTGGGGCCATACAGGGAGCCGTATCTTAATATCGTGTATGGTAAGTTAAAAACCTCATTGTAATTGTCGATGATGAGTTCGCAGGCTTGCTTACTGCTCCGGTAAAAAGAGCCGGCATCGCTGTAAACATAAACAGTGCTGGCAAAAACAAATCTCTTAACCCCGTTTAGCCGGCAGGCTTCAAGGACGATAGTATTGCCCAAAACATTGTTTTCCACAGTTTCAACCGGCCTGGTATGGGCCTCATGAATGTCAGCCATGCCGGCAAAGTTATAAACCACATCACATCCCGTCACCGCTTTTCCTACAGCCTTCTTATCCAGGATATTGCCGACAAACATCTCCTGTCCCTTCTGTAAATGAGGCGATTCTTTGATGTCGAAAATAACAGTCTCATAACCGGCGTCGATGAGGGCATCAGCCACATGGCTTCCTAAGAAACCGGAGCCGCCAAAGATAATAGCCTTCATTATTTATCACCCACCTTTCTTTTGACCGGGACTCAGGCGATTTAAAACGGTATCAAGTCCGGTCAAATCGTTAACCTGCCAGCGGCAGTCCCGTAGTTCATGGTTATCCGAAGTGATACGGGCAATAAAGGATACGTCCGCTTTTTCTGCCGCAATACGGTCGCTCTCAGCATCACCGACAAAAACAGCCTCTTTTTTCGTGAAAGAGTACCTATCCAATATGTCTAATATAATTTCATCCTTCTGTTTGGGCGTGCCACATATTTCCCGGAAATACTGGCTCAACTGGCGGTGGGCAATAATATCCTGGAGTTCCTCTTGTGGAGTGCCGGAGGCGATAAATAAGTGGTAGCAGTCTTTATTCCGACGTAGAAATTCTATGGCGCCTGGACTAAATGGGGCATTGAGTACTTTCTCCAGGGCAATCCGGGAAAATTCTTCGCCGAGCTCGGCCTCCTTTTGCGCAGAAAGCTCCTGTCCCAGTATCTTCTCGTAAATGTATCTGAATTTCTTGTATCTGGAAATGCCCGAGTTTTTCTGGTGATGGGCAATGATTTCCGGCAGCTTGTCGGGGTAACCGGCAAATAACGTGCGAAAGGCATCGGTCTTTATTTCTGCAGACTCAACGATGACACCATCGAAGTCGAAGATAATTGCCTTAACCATCTTATCCCTTTAGCCCTTTAATCAGGTTCTTCACCGCCTGGACTTCCATATCAACCCTGGACTCGACAGCATAAGACCCGATATGGGGTGTTAAAATAACGTTATCCAGCTTAGCCAGGGGACCGGCATAAGGCTCCTGCTCAAAGACATCCACGGCGGCACCGGATAACCAGCCTTCCTGTAAGACCCGGCATAGGGCTTCCTCATCCACCACTCCGCCCCGGGCACAGTTGATAAGCCAGGAACCCTGTTTCATACTTTGCAATTCCCTATCGCCCAGCAAGGGGGCATCTTTTGCCCCTCCCGACAGATGCAGGCTGACTATATCCGCTTGAGATAGCAGCTCATCTAATGACATTGGCGTATAGTCAGTCCTATTTACTGCCGGATCACAGTAAACTACCTGCGCCCCCAGGCCGAGAACCAGCTCTGCCACCTTCTGACCGATTCGTCCAAGCCCAATAATGCCGACCTTTTTCTCCCGCAATAGGTTACCCATGCGTTTTTGCCACTTTCCGCCACGGATATCTCTATCTCCATGCGGGACATGCCGCAGCAGAGCCAGCATAAGGCCCACGGTTAATTCGGCTACAGCCATAGTGGGAATGTCGGGGGTATTGAATACGTGAATCCCCTGCTGCCGGGCTATCTCAAGGTCGATATTATCCATACCCACACCACAGCGGGAAATCACCTTTAATTTCTTGGATGACTTCAACACCTCTGCCGTTAGGGCTTCGGTGCCGGCAATCAAGCCATCTATATCTTTATAGAGGCTCAAACACTCATCCGGCGTCAGTTTGCGCCCGTACGGATTAACCTGGACATCCATACCGGCATCGTTGAGCAATGTAAAGGGTAGCGCATCATGTTCGGCAAAAGAGGAGGTGGAAATGAAAATCTTCGGCATTATTATTTACCTGTAGTCCCATAAACTGATTGTATTGGTGAGCATTGGCTTGCTTTGAACAAAAAGCATATCAAAAACCGATCAGCATTACAATTCGAAGCTGGTTATCCTGGTTAGTGGGTGAGGCTTCAAATGTAAGGCTTGTTAAATTGTAGTAAAATTTCATTCGGGAAAGTGAAACCCACGAAAAAGGACGCTGTGAAGAATAACCTTATTACCCTCGCTTTGGTACTCCTCTTGGTTCTGCTTACATTATCTTTTCACTGGAAAGACACTTTTTATAGTGATAATGTAGCCAGATTAAATCACTCCTTGGAGTTATCCTACCTGGCCACCACTTTATTTGATGGTCCTTTGCATATAAATCCAGAGTTAGAAAACGTACCGGTAACCCCGTCGGTTGCAATGTGGTGTTACCCTCCAGGGATTTATACACTGCTTAATGTTACATATAATATTTTCGGTTTTACACTGACCAACGCAAATATTGTTTTCTTAATACTGCAAATGTTGTCCGTCCTTTTAGCATTTTTCACCTTCAGGAAGATATTGAATGCATTTGCCGCATTTGTTATATCCCTGTTTGTACTGACCTTTTGTACTAATGTTATAATTTTGCCAGATTATTTCCTTCAACCTTTTTTAATATTAGTATTTACTATATTTTTCTATTCTTACTATCAATCCTCCGCCAGGCCAACGCCCCTCGTTCTAATTTCCCTGGGCATTTTAGTTGGTATCATCTCCTTTATAAAACACAACACCGGGATAATGCTCTTTGTTGCCCTATCTTCGTACATGTTCTTTAGTTCATTGCAATTTGATGCAAAGGATAAACACGATTCAAAACTCAGCCTAATATTGATCCTGGTTATTGTAACGGTTCATCTTATATTTGGCGTAGTTTTTCTTTCTATACCAAGGCCGATAACAGCATCATTGTATTACCTTTTACCTTTCGGCCTGTTACTCCTCTCTTTTATCTATTACCTGCTATTTAAAAACAGAAATTTATATTTGAATACAAGAGTATTTTTAAGGAACTACTCCATTTTTGCGGCCTCCTTCCTGATAGTAATTTCTGCCTGGCTTGTATGGTTTGGAACAACAGTTGGTTTTTCCCGGTATATCCATTCTTTGTACGGGATGTATTCAGGGTTAACCGGAATTTGGGATAAGGGAATAGTTACAATATTTATGCAAAATTTTAGTTTTCATGAGTTTAGTTCCCTAAAGACAATTGGCAGCACGATGTACTCCCTGTTTTATGCTTGCTTGATATTCGTTCCGTTTGTTGTCGCCTTTATCTCGGCTGTAACCATGTCATTCCATTTGGTCAGAAATGATGCGGAAAAGCTTAAACAATATACAGGCATAAGTGTTTTAGGCATTATGGGGATCTTTGTCCTGTATCCCATTGAAGGGGGACATAATATTGTAGTCAGGATATTCCTTTTTGTGTTTATCCTGTGCCTCTTTTGCTCACAGGCAAAACTGTTTACCAAAAGTAACATGTTAATTATATTCGCTGTGCTATTCATTTTTGTCGTGCCGCTGCTTTTCATATCGATTAAGGCCGGTTTTAGTGTAGCTGATGGGGAGTATACCCAGATAAGTGAAAGAGCAAATATTAAAGTTCCCGATGAAGTCGCAAGGGAAATTAACCGGTCAACCGACCTGATAATCGCTACCACGGAAGATAATAAATATTATGTTATCGATTCCTATTCCATGCTGAATATATATTATTCGTTGACCGATGTATATCAAAAGAATTATTTTATTGAAATGCGCCCGGGAATCTTAGATAAAGCGGTCACCCATGAGATTGTAAGAACTGTTGCAGACTATGAATACTTAGTGGTGAATAAAGAACAGTATGATATGTTCATTAGCGGCATTTCCTACAACGAGGACCTTGATGAGTTATTCTATTACATCAAAGGAAATTATGAAATAAGGAATACTTTTATAAAGAACTTGAAAAATGATGATAGTCAGTTGATTAATTTTTATGTTATGGGGAAAAAGGCACCCGGGGTTCAATAGCCCGTCCCCACATTTTTCTGATTATGCCAAACAGTACTATAGTACCAGGCCGGCAATATTTAGATACGGTAACCTGTTGCTGAACCAGCACTGCCACCAAACATCCATTGACCGCCCCCTGGGCAAGCAATATCATTATAATCAGAGGTGACGATGGATAATGATCGCTCAGCTGCGAATTGATATGGGAAATACCGGATTAATACGCTGGTATATTGAGGAATAATCAAACATGCACAAAATTTCCGGGCTGCCGCGGCCGCGCAAAATTGCCTGTTGCATCAGCACGCTTGTATTAGCAGTCAGCATTTTGGCAGCAAGCATGGTCGGCTCATCGTGCACTGATAACTCGGTACAATCTGAAACGGAGCAGACGACAATGGATATTCTGATCGATGCACTGGCATACATCAAAGCACATCACGTCGATGCTGCGGAATTTATCAGCGATACTATTACCTTTACCAGTAGCTACAGCGGAAAAGAAAAGCAGGGCTATAGCGGAGTAACATACACAGGAGGCGGATGGACTATCAACGTCGGCCACGCTATTGTGCCAAATTACTCATATAGTATCAAAGCCGATTATAGTAACGGGAAAATCGTATGGGTGGGGACCAGCAAGAATGGACAGATACAGGAAGTGAGCTATACAAAATTGAATTAGCGGCCATTATCGCACCTGCTGCAGATTCAAGGTATTTTTAGGGGCAGATTCTGGTGCAAAGGCGGCGAAACAAACGGTTGATATAAGTCAAGATAGGAAGCATGCTATGAAATCGAAGACCACAGTGGTCGTAAGGAACTGTTTGATCGTATTCCTGCTGCTTGTGGTAGGGTTGCTGGCGGTTGTCCCCACCGAGCAGCAGGTTTATGCCTCGACAGAGAGGATTGACCTGAGCAGGCCGGTACTGCTTCAAGCAGATCCGCCCAACACCCATCCCATAATGAGGATAACCGCGAAGCAAAAGCGCGCCGAGGCCGAATTAACCAAGGGCATGCCGGCAGCCCCCATTGACCGGGCTATGCAGCGGACACTGCTGGGGCGCACCGAGGGAGCAGCCCTGAGCCTGCTTTCGCATATACAATATACACCGGCAGAGCGAAGCCAGGGATCAGCCGGTAACTGCTGGGTCTGGGCGGGTACGGGCGTACTGGAGGTGGCGCTGGATGTACAGCAAAGTATCAAGGACCGGCTTTCCATCCAATATTTAGATTCCAATTACACGCCGTGGGCTGGCTGTGGCGGAACTGCCCAGAATTTCAGGAGTTTTTACGCGTCTAAATTGAAGGTAATACCCTGGTCTAATACCAATGCATCTTATCAGGACAGTGGCAGATCATGCGGGTCAGGAGGTTCCCTGGTGGCGCCCGGCTCAATCGGGCAGACTCCCAGCTATGCCATCACTTCCATAGGGCCGGTTCAACTAATACCTACATATGGAGTGGGGCAAGCTACTGCCATCGCTAACATCAAGAATATCCTGGACCAGAACAAGGCTGTATATTTCAGCTTTTACCTGGCGAATGACACAGACTGGGACGAATTTTTTTCTTTCTGGAGTAATCAGGCCGAATCGGTGATCTGGAATGGCGAGCATGGGGGTTTCTCCTGTGGAGAGGTCTACAATAGTGATGGGAACGGTGGCGCACACGCCGTCGTCTGCGTGGGTTATGACGACAGTGCTGCTGGAACTGACAATGACTACTGGATCATGCTGAATAGCTGGGGCAGGACCGACGATCGGCCCAACGGCCTTTTCAGGATACCAATGTATTATGACTATGACTGTGCTGACTCTACTGGTGACCCTAACACGGCATGGAGGTCTATACCCGTTACCTTTACCCCCACAGCCCCCACTATAACCAATGCCTCCGGCGCAACGGACATCACGGCAACTACGGCCACGCTTAACGG
>CAYVBI010000024.1:12963-16733 GCA_964448985.1 uncultured Dehalococcoidales bacterium | reverse complement strand
CTTCGGCGGGATAGAAGCGCGGCGTTCTGACGTTGAAACGCGGGGCGCCCACCTCATAATCCGAGGCCAGGTTGTGCAGCTTGCAGTTCTCCGCGTTGGGGTCGTTCACACAGTCACCGGTATGCCCCGTCAGCATCAGCTCCACTATGATCCTGCGCGCAGCCACCACCCTGGGGGTATGAGTGGATACTATCATACCCTCGGAGGCAGGTGTATGGCAGGCCCCCACCAGTGTCTTGGAGCCTTTCACCTCCACCACGCACACGCGGCAAACGCCCGTGGGCAGCAGTCCCTTGATATTGCAGAACGTGGGGATGGTGGCGCCACATGCCTCCGCCGCCTCAAGTATGGTGGAACCCTCGCGAACCTTTACCTTCTTTCCGTCAATGGTTAAATTGATATTACCCATCTGCATACCTCAAAATTTGATTTAGCTAACCCGTAGCCGCCACATCTATTAAACCTGTATAGTATATCCTTGTATGCTCAATCTCTCAAGGGTATGTACTGGTTCAGCACACCAGGGATTGCTTAACCTTTCCATCATAACGATGATAATTTCCGCTATTATTGATAGTACTCGCCATAGGATATATATGCATTAGTCAATATATGCCGCGGCAAAACTTAACATATGCTTCAACGCTTGTCAAATCCAATGTATCAATTACTAATAAAAATCAAACTGCCTTAATTTGAGTTGACCTTTCCCGGCTGGGTCAGCCACCTGACTCTAATCATACACAAACATCGTCTTTATGGCTCCGTAACGACCTTTGTTAATATTGACCATTATCATCTTTTTATACTCATCCAGCCTGAATGTATGGGTCACCATATCCGAAAGTTTCACCTTGCCATCTGACAACAGGCTGATAGCGATCTCGAATACATGCCTGCGCCTTCCTTTCCACTCATGCGAACCGTAATATAGCGATCCTTTTAAAGAGATCAACTTGAGCCATATCAGGGTCGGATCGAATTTAATCTGGTCGGAGATGCCTACCAGAGATATCACTCCACCTGTTTTGACCAGGCGCATAGCCGAACTGACGCTGCTTGAAGTCGAAAAACAATCAAATATCCTGTTAAATCCCCCCATCATGGCAGCTGGCCCCAGCAAGGGCGTATAACTTTTCCCACCGGTGATATGTGATACCTGCTGCAATATGTTTTTACCGGATACTGTGTGGTCGGCGCCCGCCTTCCTGGCAAGTTCACCTGTAAATTTGGAACTGACGACCACTGTTATTTCACAGGGGATGTCCATGGCCCTGATGGCACGAACGATCAAGGTGCCGATCACTCCACCACCGATCACCAGCACCTGTTCCCCGTGTTGTGGCAGATTGGAAAGGACGGCCTCAAGCGCAATTGAAAAAGGTTCGATCAGTGCCGCATCCTGTGCGCTCATCCCCTCGGGCATCTTGAAAACCTGACTTTTATGGGCGATGATATATTCGCTGTAGCCTCCCAGCGTGGAGTTGCAGAGGTCAACGGCCTGTCCCGGCGGGAGTTGCCCCTCGGCGAAGTTCTCACAACTGGAGAGGCCATTCCGGCAGGCGTCGCATACCGGTTCAATCCCACGCGTAGCGCAATTGAGCACCGGACAAACGGCAACAAGGTCACCGGCTTTCAGGTTATTCACGCCTGATCCCGCATCTACAATGACGCCTCCTATCTCATGACCGGGCGTAGCGGGGAAAGAGGTATAGGGCGTCCAGGCAGGCGAATTCCTCAACAGAATAGTGCTGATATCGCTGGTGCATATGCCGCAGCGGGAAACCTTTATCTTCACCCAATCTTCCGAAGGCAGCGACGGCTCGGGGAGGTCTACCATTCGCACAGTGGATAGAGGGCCGCTGTAATATGCTCCTTTGCTGAGCGATCCGAATATCTTAAGGGCAAGATACTGCGGAATCTTAACATCGAATTGCACTGCTTTCATCACGTCCTCTCTCCTTTTTCAATGTGTTAATTAGACTTATATCCACAGCAAATGCGGGCTCAATGTGAAAAATTCTACACTATATCTTTTCAATATCAAGGAGAATCATCGGACGTCAGTAAAGAGCCTTTTTAGTCAAGCAACAGGTTTCTGCTTCCAGACCGATACAAAACTGGATGCAACCTTGATGCAACCCACATATCTGAAAATTGCCGACTACCGGGACTGACCGGCAGTCAGTTTCCAGCCCTGCCCATGGCAATGGCCACGGCCAGCCCGAAGCCGACGCACCACAGGTTGATAAACGCATTCAGCACCAGGTCAATGGTTGAGGTCAGGTATACCCCATTCTGCAGGTTAAAGCTGAAATCCAGCAGCCCCAGGAAAACCAGCGCCCCCGCGCTGACCAGAGAAAGGGCGCGCCCCCCCGGTTTTGATCTCATCAGCAGTATGCCTGCAATCAGCAGTAATATGGCCAGAACCCCATCCGGCAATGGGAATGAATGCTCATAGGCAAAATAACAGGGGGGCGCATTCTCCGGCGCCAGACCAACGGTAAAGAAGGCAATCCAGAACAGGATCAGCCCCACTCCGGTCACGATCTCAAGCGAAGCGATCAGCCTGCGTTTATCGTCTTTAACCATTTCTTCTCACTGACTTCTTACTTAATTTTGCCTTCTGCACCTGCCGGACCTGCGCATCGGTTACCATCTCCACCAGCCAGGGGAAAAGCCGCTTCATGATATAGGTAAAGCGGCCGTCCGCGTTGGGGATGATGATGAATTCCTGTTTGGCCATACCCTTCAGCAAAGCTTCCGCTACAGCTTCCGGTTTCATAAGCTTTGCTCCAGCCGAGATAACCTTTGTTTCAGCAGGCTTGGTTTTGTTCTCCTCAACAAATCCGGGGGTGTCGGTATCCGGCGGACAGAGTACCGAGACCGCGATATTGTATCTCTTGACCTCACTGCGCAAAGCTTCCGATAAACCTATCACACCGAACTTAGCAGCAGCATAATCGGTGTAGCCGAAGATGCCCAGGAAACCCACGATGGAAGATACGTTGACAATATATCCGCCGCGCTCTTTCATATAAGGAAGCAGGACCGATATTGTATTCCATACACCGTACAGGTCCACTTTTATGGTTTCCTCGAACTGCTCAAAGCTTATCTCCTCAAAATAAGTGGGACGTGCACGGCCGGCGCAGTTAATCAGGACATCAGGAACGCCATATTCAGCCACGGACTTCTTGAGCACCTCCTCCACCTGCTTACGCTGAGAGACGTCCAGCGACTGGCAGTGTATCTTCTGACCCTCAATCATCCGGCATTGATTGATCTCATCTCGTGCATCATCCAGCGTTTTTTGACGGCGCGCAAAGATGACAACATTTGCCCCTCTGGCCGCCATCAGTTTTGCCACCGCAAGGCCGATACCCGAAGACCCGCCGCTTATGTAAATCAACTTGTCTTTGAAATCCTTCATTGTACTGCCTCCTCACTTCTGTTTAAACGACGCCACATCCATCGTTTTCAACCATTGCATCGTGCGTTCGAAACCCTCGCGATAGCTTATACGCGGCTTCCAGCCCAGCTCCCGTTCGGCCTTGTCTATGGAGAACCTGAACCTCGATCCCAGGTTTGTTACGGTATACGTTGTCAGCAGAGGGCGCATTTTAATCTTGAAAAGCCTCCAGCTAAACTCCATCACCCTGGCCGCGTTCATCGCCGCCCAGTAGGGTATATAAGTCTTGATGGGCGGCACTCCCAGTGCAGCGGCTATGCCCGCGCAGAACTCCTCCAGCGTTGTCGACTCGCCGTCG
>CAYVBI010000024.1:0-12953 GCA_964448985.1 uncultured Dehalococcoidales bacterium | reverse complement strand
CTCCGAGATCAACATCAACAGGTCTACCAGGTTGTCGATGTAAGTGGGCCACACTATGGCGCCTTTTCGCCAGAATATCAGTTCCTTTTTGACAATAGCATCAGCCAGCAGAGGAACGAAGGTCTGGTCACCTTCTCCGTATACCCATAGAGGGTAGACCATGGCCAGCGGCAGACCCTTCTCTTCATGGTATTTCCTCATGACTTTTTCCGCGTCTATCTTGGCATCCGGATACGGCTCGCCCCAGTACTGCAGTGGCAGCGTCTCGTCCATTACTACGGATTCACTGGTCCCGAAGACGTCACATGTGCTGATATCCACCAGGCGGGACACCCCGGCCTCGACGGCGGCCTTGCAGATATTTTCGGCGCCGCCTACCGTGACTTCCTTGAACAGCTTTGCCGGAGCCCAGTCCGTGACAACCGCCGCACAGTGAAATATGATCTCTCTGCCGGCTGCAGCCTGCCTGACCGACTCATAATCGCGTATATCACCGGTAACGGTCTCAACTCCCAGCTTCTTAATGGCTGCCTCCCCTTCATCTCCCGACAACACCAGTACCCGTACCTGATTGCCTTTCTCAACGTTGGCACGTACAACGTGCCTGCCGATGAATCCGGTGCCGCCAGTCACTAAAACTTTTTTCATATGTCCGGCCTCCTCACCCTTAAATGTGTACATATTATATTAAAGGTAAAGCAAAACGCCAATAATCGGCAGATAGATGCGTGTACGTCCAGCAACACCTTGTTTAACTTTTTTGGGTGGAGTAATATTGCTATACCTTTATTTACCAATATAACTTAGCAGAGAGGCCTTCTTGACTATTGCCATTCTTTACAGCGAAGAATTGCGGGAATACGATTATGGCCCGGGGCACCCATTCCGCGGTGACCGATATGAAGTTTTCCCCAATTTCCTGCGGGAGAGGTTGCCGGAGGGTGAGAAATACCGCTTCATCAAGGCGCCGCCCGCCACACTGGAAGACCTGCTGCTCATTTGTAACAAAGATTACATAGATTTCACACACGACTACTATAAAGCTGCCCACGAAGGCGTGCTTGATCACGTTAAATTCGGCCTTTTCCAGAGCATGGATAACATGCCCTTCGATACGCCGGGCAGGCTCGAGGAGGCAGCCAGGCTTATTATCGGTCAGGCCAAGATGGGCTGCGACCTCATTCAGAAAGGCACCTATAAGAAGGCCGTTTCCATAGGCGGCGGCATGCACCACGCCAAGCCTTCCTGCGGGGAGGGTTTCTGCCTTTATAACGATGTCGCCTTCTCTGCCCGATATCTGATTAATAATTACAAATTGAGCAGGGTGCTTATTCTGGATACAGATGCCCACGCCGGAAACGGGACCTGCGAATATTTTTACGATGATCCAAGGGTGCTTTTCATCGACCTGCATCAAGATCCTCGCACCCTTTACCCGGGAACGGGCTTTGTTGGTGACATCGGCACGGGCAAGGCAAAGGGGTTCACTGTGAATATTCCCCTGCCGCCCAATGCAGGATACGACTCCTATTATCGCGTTTTCGGTGAAATCGTTGAACCTTTAGTGCGCGAGTTCAAGCCTCAGATCATTATCCGCAACGGTGGATCGGATCCACATCCTGACGACGGCCTGACCGACCTGGGATTGCCCGTGCGCGGATTTCAAATGATCGGGGAGAAGGTCAAATACCTGGCAGACGAAGTGTGCCAGGGTCGTGAGCTTGACCTCATCGCTTCCGGCTACAACAAACGCGTCCTCCCTTACTCCTGGATGGCGCTTATTTCCGGACTGGCCGACTGGAATATCGATGTGGAGGAACCGGAGCCGGCCACCAGAAAGTTCTATAAAGATCCGGCGTACTCCCAGACCAAGGTAGTCGAGGCGGAGGTCAAGAACAACCTCAAGCCTTACTGGAAATGCTTCCAGTCACAGAATCCCATCCATTTTTAATCGCATAAGCTCGGCGAGGTGGCGAGTGATATGCATCCGGGCATTCATGCCTATGACAATGGCCTGAGATCAATTCAATCGATTTGACATTTAAATTGGCCGCCAACATAATACCATTCGATTCGGAGGTTGTTACGTCCTATGATTCCTGTTGAAGATGCGCTGGAAAGAATACTGAACACCGTCCATACGCTGGAACCCGAGACCAGACCCATTCTTTCTGCGCTTGGCCAGGTCATGGCTGAAGATGTAGTGGCGGGAATTGATATTCCGCCGCATGACAACTCAGCTATGGATGGATTTGCAGTGGTGGCCTCGGATACGTTCGGCGCCGGCCAGCAAAATCCCGTATACCTTAAGGTGATCGGAGAAGTGGCAGCCGGCTATACCTCATCAGCCAGGGTTATCACAGGAACGGCTGTCCGCATTATGACAGGCGCGCCCCTGCCCAAAGGGGCGAACGCAGTTGTTCAGTTTGAGCAGACCGATGAGACCGGACGAAAAAAGGACAAACAGCCACTGGATATTATCGGTGTACTCGAGCCGGCTGAGCCCGGGCTCAATATTCGGCCGAAGGGTGAAGATATTCGCGCCGGGCAGATTGTTCTGAAAAAGGGAACTCTCCTGCTTCCCGCCGGCATAGGTGTATTAGCCTCGCTGGGGAATGAGAATGCTACGGTTATCCGCCGCCCCGTAGTTTCGGTGCTTTCCACCGGAGACGAGCTGTGCGCCGCCGGCAAACAGCTGGCGCCGGGCCAGATCTACGACAGCAACAGCTATACCATCGCAGCCAATATCGCCAGGTGCGGCGGCGTCGCCAGGATAATCGGTATCGGTAGAGATACCGTGGCCTCGCTTCAGGAAACAATCAGACATGGATTGGACGCCGATATGCTGATAACATCCGGTGGAGTCTCCAAAGGGGATTACGACGTGGTCAAGGACGTGCTGGCACAGATGGGAAATGTCAGCTTCTGGACAGTGCGTATGAAACCGGGCAAACCCATCGCTTTCGGCACACTGAAAGCAGGTGACGGCAGGGAGGTACCCCATCTTGGACTGCCGGGCAATCCGGTCAGTTCTATGATGACCTTTGAGCAGTTCGCCCGTCCGGCCATCCTGAAGATGCGCGGCATCGGAAAGCATGCCAGGCCGGTTGTATCAGCTGCTATAGACCAGGAGATTGTCAACGATGATGGGCGCCGCATTTTCGTGCGCGTCCATGTCAGCAGAAGCGGCGACGGCTGGACGGCATCGGTAACCGGCCCGCAGGGATCGGGGATATTGACCTCCATGGCGGGAGCCAATGGCCTGGCTATCGTCCCGGAGGACTGTCCGCTGGCCAGAGCGGGAGATAAATTAAAGGTACAACTGCTCAGCGATACAGAGGAAACATTATAACGAGGTGAATCTTATGGTGCCGGTTATAGCTATAGTTGGCAGATCTGGCGCGGGCAAGACGACCGTTATGGAAAAGCTCATCGCTGAATTCAAAACGCGCGGCTACCGCGTGGGCGCCGTCAAACATTCCCACCGGACGATCGATCTTGACGCGCCGGGCAAGGACACCTGGCGGTATTCCCAGGCCGGCAGCGATGCTGTAGCGATCAGTTCGCCTTTGAGAATAACCGTCTTTAAAAACCTCGACCACGAACCTGCGCTGGAGGAAACCGTCCTTTTACTGGGTGATAGCTACGACATCATCCTGGCAGAGGGATTCAAAGACACCAGAGCGCCCAAGATCGAAGTCTGCCCCACAGGTAAAAAAGGTGATCTGGTATGCAACGAATCCGAACTCTGCGCGATCATATCAAAAATCAGGAAATCCGGTAAAAAACCCGTGTTCGGGCGGGAGGAGACCGGCAGGATCGCCGATTTTATTGAACATGACATCCTGGCTGCTATGCCTTCCGATATGTCCGTAGCGGTAAACGGCAGGAAAGTGCCGCTCAAACGATTCGTTAAAGATATCATGGCCAGTTCCATACTGGCCATGCTGGGAACATTGAAAACAGTTGGTATAATAAAGACAGCCTCAATTCATATCAGGAACTCGACATAAAAGCGAACTTTAATATCAGTTTGGCAGCGGGCGCACCTGAGGGTCCGCCCCTACAGGGAAGTTGAATGTATAAAGCAGGGGTACTCACCGTCAGCGACAAGGGTTCAAAAGGCCAGCGCATCGATTCAAGCGGCGACTACCTGGTCAAAGCTTTTCGCGACAGGGACATCGCGGTGGCCCGCTACGAGATTGTGGCCGATGAGGAATACATCATATCCAGGACTCTTGCAGCATGGGCTGACAGCGGCGAGGTGGACCTGATTGTCACAACGGGCGGGACCGGCATCAGTCCCAGGGATGTTACGCCCGAGGCTACCATGAAGGTAATCGAAAAAGAGATGATTGGCATCGTGGAGATGATGAGGGCCATCGGTTTTAGAAAAACTCCCACTGCCGTTCTTAGCCGCGCTGTAGCGGGGATACGCGGCAGGTGCCTGATCGTGAACCTGCCGGGCAACCCGAAGGCTGTGCAGGAATACCTCGACCTGCTGATGCCCATCGTGCCGCATGCCATAGAGACACTGCAGGGCAGGTCGGGAGATCATATTTGAGTGTAAATTATTATGCCAGGGTTATGTGACGGTTTTCAGAGGGGCATAGACTACTTGAGGATCTCGGTCACCGACCGCTGCAACCTCAGGTGCATCTACTGCATGCCGCCCGGCGGAGTGCCGCTGGTATCGCACCAGGATATTCTGAGCTACGAAGAGATACTCCTGGTGGTACGCGCCGCTGCGGAGATCGGCATGAACAAGATCAGGATCACTGGCGGGGAACCGCTGGTCAGGACAGGTATAGTTGAGCTGGTGCGCATGATCTCAGCAGTTGAAGGAATACATGAAATATCAATGACCACCAACGGTATCCTGCTGGATAAATATGCGGGCCTGCTGGCAGAGGCTGGATTGCAGCGTATCAACATCAGCCTGGACACGATGAAACCCGACCGCTTCAGACAGATCACCCGTACAGGCGACCTGGCTGGCGTGCTCAGGGGACTGGAGTCCGCCAGGGAAGCCGGGCTCAACCCGGTCAAGATAAATGTGGTCCCTCTACAGGGTATAAACGATGACGAGATACAGGATTTCGCCCGTATGACACTGGAAAAAGGGTGGCACGTTAGATTCATCGAGCTGATGCCGCTCCAGGGAGCAGCCGGGCTTGTTCCGGCTAATCTGCTGCGCCGCGAAATAGAGAAACTGGGCACACTTGAGCCTCATTACGGTATGGCCGGCAACGGTGCGGCAAAATATTATCGCCTTCCCGGAGCCAGCGGCACGGTGGGATTTATCACGCCTGTCTCAGAACCTTTCTGCAGCCACTGTAACAGGCTACGCCTGTCAGCGGCCGGCACGTTGCTGCCCTGCCTCTTTTCCGCGGACGGGGTAGACGTAAGGAATCCTCTGCGTAAAGGTGCAACGCTGTCCGATGTTAAACGCCTGCTGACTGACGCAATAGCCGCCAAGCCCGAGAAGCACCGGCTTTCAGACGGCTGCGCCATGCATACCAGGATGTCCGGCATAGGGGGATAAGATATGGTTAAACATGATACCCGCATGATAGATGTTTCAGGTAAAAAGGATACGCAGAGGCTGGCGACAGCCACGGCCTGCATCAGCATGAAAAACGATACCCTCACCCTGGTGAAGGGAAATAAGATACCCAAAGGTGATGTCCTGGCTGTGGCGCAGGTAGCCGGCATAATGGCCGCCAAAAAAGCTTCTGACCTCATCCCGCTCTGCCATCCCCTGAACCTTACAAACGTGTCAATAGATTTCAGCTTCCCTGCTAAAAACAGCGCTATAGTTATCACAGCCACCGTCAGAGGTCGGGGTAAGACGGGCTTCGAGATGGAGGCGCTCACGGCAGCAGCGGTTGCGGCGCTGACCATCTACGACATGTGCAAGATGTTCGACCAGGGTATGACTATCACTGATATGCGCCTCGTCAAAAAGACGGGCGGTAAAAGCGGCACCTATATTGCCAGGTGATCCCCATGCTCATCTCTGCATGGAGGGCAGCACTCGTACTGCGGAGGCCTTGAACGAGGCATACACCTCCTGACCCTGGCTCAATCGCATCTCAACAGCAGACCTGTCGGTCACCAGCGCTTCAAGCGGGAAACCGCAATCCACAATAACGGTGCACAACGGACCGTTTGGGGACAGCGACCTGATGGTGCAGCTCAGGTTATTGCGCGCGCTGCTGGCAGAAACCAGCGTGGTCAGCACCACGTCTTCAGGTCGGATGTAGATTTCCACGGCCGACTCCACCGGCAAATCAGAGACGGCCTCGATATACCTGCCATCGATATCCACCACAGCGATACCTGCTTCGTTTCGCACAATGTAGCCTTTCAATAAATTACGTATGCCGACGAAGCCGGCGATCCTGGCGTTATCAGGTGCGTAAAAGATGTCGCCGGGCTTGCCCACCTGCACCAGTTGGCCGTTCATCAGCACCCCTACCCTACCGGCCACGCGCTGGGCCTGCTGCATATCGTGTGTCGACATGATCACCGTCAATCCCCTGTCCCGATTGAACTCCATAACCAGTCCTTCGATCATTTTAACGGTACCGGGATCGAGATTGGCCGTCGGCTCATCCATCAGTAACAGGTCCGGCTTTATCACCACGGCACGCGCCAGGGCCACGCGCTGCGCCTCGCCTCCCGAGAGGGTACTGGCCTTTCGCTTGGCGTATCCCCCCAATCCAATGATTTCAAGCAGATTATAGACGTCGGATCTGGCGGTTTTCCCGTGAAAGCCGCGCACTTTGAGGGGATATGCCACGTTTTCATAGACTGTATTATTAAAGACTGCCGGCTTCTGAAAGACCATTGCCATACGGCGGCGTACGTGGATAGTGTTAATGGACGGGTCCGTTATCTTTTCCCCGTCAAAATAGATATCCCCGGCAGTCGGGCGTTCCAGCAGGTTGATCAGCCGCAACAGGGTGGTCTTGCCGGCGCCGGTTGGACCAATTACGGCAAATATTTCTCCTTTATCTACAGAGAGGTTGACCCTGTTCAGGAGCACAGCAGTACCGGCGTGCCGTTCCAGGTCCACAGTTTGCAAAATGACCATTAGTATCTCTGCAGCAGGATATTCATGATAACGCTGACCACCATGGCTATGCCGATCAGGATGATGCCCATCGCCAGAGAGAGCACGAGATCGCCGCGTTGTGTCTCCAGCGAGATGGCCGTGGTCAGAATACGTGTATAACCACGGATATTGCCGCCCAGCATAAGCGCTGCGCCCACTTCCGATATGGCACGCCCGAAGCCGAGAATAAGCACGCCCACGACGGCAAACCTGGCTTCAAAAAGAATCGCCAGTACGGCCTGCGCGGTGCTGGCGCCCGAGGATAGTGCGGTGTCTCGTATAGCTTTGTCTACTCCGTTCAGGGCGCCTATAGTCATACCAATGAGCATCGGCATGATCAATATCACCTGGCCGATAACGATAGCGGCCGGCGTGAAGAGCAGTTCAAGTCCCCCCAGCGGCCCTGAGCGCGAGATAAAAAGGAAGACGAGTAGGCCTACCACAACGGTCGGAAGGCTATAAAAGGTCTGTACGACATTGATCACCACGCGCTTGCCCCTGAAATCATGGAAATGGATAAGGGCGCCGATCGGGACACAAAAAAGCGCGGCGATCAGAATAGATAGCGCTGAAATATACAGCGAACGCAGCGAGATCTGGATGACCTCGGTATCCAGACTGATGATAAGGTTGACCGCCTGGACCAGGGCCTGCCAGATCTCCTGCATCTTCTAATCCCTTATTTATTGAACCGGTAACGTGTAATCTTCGACTTTCGGGCAGCCCGGCTCGGTACAACCGCCACCCTTGAGGGGGTTGAAAAGCGGCCTGCCGTATTCAACTACTCCGTAATTGGCGATCAAATCCTGTACTTCGTCAGACATCAGCCAGTTGGTAAAGGTTTTGGCGGTGGGCAGCATCTTGGCTGTTTTTATTTTCTCGGGGTTGATCTCTATCACATCGTACACGTTCAGGAATAGGTCACCTTTCTCAACCAGAGGTACCACGTTCACCTTGCCCTTGAAGGCGAGGAAAGTGGATATATCGGCCAGTACATAGGCGCCCTCTTCGGAAGCCATCAGCAGGCAGGGCCCCATGCCCTTGCCGGCTTCAACGTACCATGGTCCCGATTTCTGTACATCAGCATAGTCGAGCCCGGCCGCTTTCCAGATAAGCTTCTCTTTGGAATGGGTCCCCGAGTTGTCACCGCGTGATATGAACTTCACTTTTGTTGAATCAGCCATGCCGGCTTCATATATCTTCTTGAGCGCCTGCTCGGGTGGCAGACCCTTGATGCCGGCGGGGTCGTCGGCCGGGCCCGCAATGAGGAAATGGTTGAATGCAAACGAGCGCTTGTTGATCCCGTAACCATCGGCTATAAATTTAGCCTCAGCCTCGGGGTCATGTACCACCAGGGCGTCTACATCACCGCGCTTGCCATACTCCAGTGCGACGCCGGTGCCGGCATAGATGATGTCCAACTCGACGTTGGCCTTCTTTTCAAACATCGGCTCAAGGTAGTTCCATAGGCCGGTATCATACAGGCTGGTGGTCGTGGCTATTTTGAAACGCGCTTTACCGGGAATGATGGGGGTGACTGTGCTCTGGGACGAGGTGTTGTCGGCCGGCGCCGGCTGTGTTGCAGCTGGTGCGCAACCGGCAAGCATAACGCCCAGAAGTAGACAGGTGATGATGAAGGAAATTGATACGCGACGGACAGAATCGATTAATAAGGTTTTGATGTTACCCTCCTTTCCAAATGGGAGGCGCAGATGTTTCCTGCTGCACCCTCGAGGCTTTTCAGCCTACCGTCCGGATACCATGCCTTTAAAGTTTAGGTATACGGATCGAAGAGCATGCGATCTTAAATCAGCCAGCATTCTATCAAACGGATTGTATTTTATCAATAGACGGCTGTTGAAAATGACCGGCTTGTATGTTAGTTTGATAGTAAGAAAAGAATACGCTTAGCAATAATTCGATTCTACTTTAACTAATGCCCTGTTTGCTCTAATATATTGGGGCGGATTTCAAGGAGGTATGACATGACATTAGGTAGTGGTACGATTGCAGTCATTGTTATCCTGATCATCGTTGCCCTCGCAGTGGTCGGATACGGCGGTTATCAGATGGGCATGGATACCGGTTATAAGTCTGGCTATAGCAAGGGCAATGCCGATGGAACGGCAATCGGCACACAGGAAGGTTACAACAGGGGACAGAGCGCCGGCTATCAGCAGGGTAAACAGGACGGCGAGGCGGCCGGTTACGACAAGGGCTATTCGGCAGGACTGTCCAAGGGCAGGGCCGAGGGACAGGCCCAGGGCGAGGCTCAGGGCCAGCAAATCGGCTATAACAGCGGCTATAACACGGGCTGGTCCAACGGTTGGAGCAATGGCTGGCGATCCGGGTGGTGGCAGGGCTGTAACAACTGCTGGCAACAGGCCGGTCCGTTTGTAGCAGGAAACCAGATGGTCACCTATTCCGGCGGTCCCAGCACGGCCTGGGTTCCCACTGCCCCATCGGCGCCGCCACCTCAGCAATAGATATTTTCAGAATCACAATATGGCGGAGTAAAGAATCATGAAGATTAACACAAGCATATTGATAATAGCCATAGTGCTCGTTATCCTGGCCATCGGCGGGGCCAGCTTCGGCTTCTACCAGATGGGCAAGAACATAGGATTTGTGACCGGTGAGAAAGCCGGCATGGCTAAAGGGTTGGTCGCTGGCGAGAAACTTGGCTACCAAAAAGGTTATGACGACGGCAAAGCCGAGGGCGAAAAATCGGGCTTTGACAACGGTTATCAAGTCGTTGAGAAATTGATCGAGTTGCTCTCATCGCAGTTTGGAGACGGAACTGGTTTATACGAGGGTGAACAGGTGGGTTACAACGATGGTTACAGCAACGCCTATTATACCGTTTACCCCAACGCCTGGCAGACCGGCTGGCTGGCCGGCTACTACTACGTTGACGCCGATGCAGACGTCGAAATCAATTTAAACGGTGACCAAAAACCGCCGCTGGGATCGGTACAGGTCCCCAAGCCACCGGAAATACCATCATTCCAGGTACCCGATCACCAGTCGCGCTTCAGTCATAGTAGCGTTCCTAATCGACCGGGCCTGCCCGGAGGATTGCGGCGCTAATTAGTCGATGCACAGTTACGTATATCAGTGAATAGAAGGAGCGGGCCGTATGGACAGCAGCAAAGATAATAAGCTCAACACGACTTTGGTTGTTATGTTGGTGATAGTTGGAATCTCGCTTATACCCTGGGCTTTAGCTGCATTTACGTCATTGTTTGCCTTTGACGCTCCCGGGTCGGAGAAGGAGCTTTCTATCTGGTTGATGGTCGTATCTATATGGATTTATCCTGTAATTGCAGTGGGCTGCATGGCCGGCTCAATCATTCTGATGCGAAAAACCAGGCTGCGCCCGGCATTGATTATGATCGCCATACCTCTTGCAGCAATCGTACTCTGGATCATTTGTACGGGCATTTATCTGGGCCTGCAGCCACGTTGAGTGAATCCCCGTAGCATTGACTGCTGTTTCAGTATGATTCGATATGCATGCTCATTGCATGCCCTCTAAAAACGCCCTAACGTTCCCGCCCAGAACATCGTGGTTGTAGCCTCCTTCCAACAGGCCGAAACGGCGGCCTTTGCAATTCCTGACGGCAAACTCCTTCACCTGTTGACCCATAGTCTTATAGTCCGCTGTGGTCAACAACCTTCCCCAGTCATTGATATGGCGGTCGAACCCGGCCGAGACTGCTATGATATCAGCCGTGGACTGGCCCAAAAAGCGTCCCACATGTTCTACGAATTCCTGCCTGTCCCCATCCTCAGGGTGGAAATAGATCACGTCACTATTGCCGCCGAATATGTTGGCCGTACCGTCTCCGAAATGCAGATCGAAATCGAGTATCAGCGCCGTTTTGATCTTCTTTTGTTCGATCAACCTGGTAATCGCAATAGCCATATTGTTAAAGAAACAGAAGCCCCAGCAGCTGTCCGGGCTGGCATGATGACCCGGCGGCCTGATCAGGCCGAAGGCCGGCTCGCCTTTCACGGCCAGATCTGACGCCAGGACGGCGCCCCCAACAGCCAATGACGCCACCTCAAACACCTCACCGTATCGCTGCACGTAGCTGATATGAAAGGCCGTATGACAGAGCTGTATGTCATCAAGGCTTGCGGTCTGCGGCTCAACAAAATCAAAGCCGCCCAGTTCTTTGACTATCGCCTCCATTCGTCCGGGCTCAGCGGCAGGATCGCTCTCATAGACCTCTGTGTAACGCGGGTGATACACGACCTTCATGATCTCCCTCCTCCTGCAGTAATAACAGCAGTGAAATATATTCAGCCCAATTATACCGCATGCCGCTCGTCCCAGGCCTGCGAGGCAACGTGGACAATACGCAATTACGCTGGTAGTATAAAAGCCGCGATCCGACACCAAGTTACTTCAAGGGGGGATACCATGTTTTCAAGGGAGTGGTTCATTTACGTTTTCGGCCGCTGGATACTTCTCTCCGGCATCGCCGGGGCCCTTTTACAGGTATTGCTCCGGCAGCAACTGGGCATACCCGATTTCCCGGCCTTCCTGCTTAACCAGCTCCTGTTGGCCTGTGTCTTCTGGTACGTAGATAAATACATCTTCCGCCGCCACCTGGGCAAGGTCAAAGACCTGTTTAAATTCCCCCGCATCAAAGGACAGTTCGATCCCACGCTGGAGTTCAACAAGATCACTGAGGAATATAACCAGATGGCGGAGGACTATAAGAAAAGCCCGGACGAGCCACGGGCATGGCTGCACCGCTTTCTCGACCTATCTCACTCGATGGAGATGATGGAGCGGGTGCTGAGGGACCGGGGCATAGATGTGGATAAGGAGTACAGCCGTATCGTGGAGGATAACCGCAAACGGGGACTTTATGAATAGGAAAAATGTTATACTGAGAGCAAAGTCTCATGTTAATAGCGCAGCAGGTCATTCATTTTTTTAAAAGCGAGAAAGCCAGGAAGCTGGGGATAGCTTTGTTCGCCGCAGTGATAGGCAATCTGCTATCACTTCTCTCTAGCATGCTCACACCCCTCAATCCACAGGTAACATTCGATTTTTCACACCTGGCCACCTTTGCCATCGCCATTACTTTCGGGCCCTGGTATGGGTTGCTGACCGCCGCACTTTCCTCCATATACCCTTATTTTCATCTGGCGGTCTTCGGCATCTACGGCCCGACGTACGGCGTGGCCATCATACTCGGTAAATCCATGACCGGTTTCTTCCGCGGCCTGTTGCGGGGACGCATGCCGACCTTCCTGGCTATCACCCTGTCGTATGTGCCCGAGTCCATCTTCACCTTCTTTTTCCTGCATTGGATGTCATTTATGCTGCCCGCGGGCACGTTGACCTGGGAAGCCATCACAGTCGGTGTGATCGCAGAAGGCTGGGTCGAGGTGATTATTTTCTCCTTCATCATAGATAACATGGTGCGCCGCAAGGTTGTTGAGACCGCCGTTTTGATGCTGGAGATATTCATCATAATGTTCCTGGTACACAAGGAATTCTTACAGACTCTGCTGCTGCTTCTGCTGATAGCCCTTTTCACCCTCATACTATTTGAACTTGTAGAGCGAACTCTTCACAAGCCCGGATCCCGGCTGCCCGAAAATAAAGACCGCGACCAGTAGCAGGCCGATATCGGGGTCTGTCGGAGGCATCAAGGCTACGTCCGTTTGCCAAACTGATATGAATGAATATGTGAGGCCCTAGGGCCTCACATATTCATTCAGCGGTTTAATATTTATGTTTTGCGTACCTTGAGCTAAGACTTTCAAAACTGCGCCGGCCGTATCCAGCGATGTAAAACAGGGGATGCGC
>CAYVBI010000023.1:239-16764 GCA_964448985.1 uncultured Dehalococcoidales bacterium | reverse complement strand
ATCAGTAGGACAGGATAGGGGCCTGAATAAGAGAGAGTCCTGCCATTCCTACAGTTTTGTTACCAAGGATTCTACCACATTGGTACAAGTATTCTCCACGTCACCGGCGTACACTTCCGCTGGTGTCCGGTAGCCCAGTGACTGGTGGGGGCGGCTGGTGTTGTAGAAGCGGAAATACGCACCAAGACTAATCCTGGCCTCGCGGCCGTCCTCATAGGCTTTCAGATACACCTCCTCATATTTTACTGTTCGCCATAGCCGCTCGATAAACAGGTTGTCGTTATAGCTACCCTTGCCATCCATGCTGATTCTGATATTGTGCTCCTTCAGTAATCTGGTAAAAGCTTCACCGGTGAACTGACTGCCCTGGTCGGTGTTGAATATTTCAGGCGTACCCCTGCTGAGCGCTTCTTCCAGTGCGGCAACACAGAAGTCGGCATCCAGAGTGTTGGATAGCCGCCAGGAAATGACATACCGGCTATACCAGTCGATAATTGCCACCAGGTACAGGAAACCCCGGGACATGGGGATATAAGTTATATCCGCCGCCCACACCTGATTTGGCCGTGTTATTTTCAGGTCACGCAGCAGATACGGATATACCTCATGACCCGGTGCCGGCTTGCTGGTTCTGGGGCGCCGGTAAACCGCCCGGATGCCCATGAACTGCATTAGCCGCCGGACACGTTTCCGGTTGACCGTGAGGCCTTCCTGTTTCTTTAACGCCACGGCTATCTTGCGCGCCCCGTAGAACGGCGTCGCCAGATACTGGCGGTCGATTAGATTCATCAGCACAAGATCCTCATCAGAGGGTCCTTTCGGCTGGTAGTACAAGCCGGAACGGTTGATACTCAGCAGCTGGCACTGCCTTGCCACTGATAGCAACGGATGGCGGCGGTTGATTGCCTCACGCCGTCGCTCTACGCTCAGCGACGAAGAGTGTTCTCTAAAAAATCCCGCTCTACCTTGAGCTGGCCGATCTGCTGATAGAGTTGTGCCACTATCTGCTGGTTGTCCGGCTTTTTCTGGTTGCGGCCATCACCGAAGATACCCGCGGCGCCATCGGTAAGTGCCTTCTTCCACTTGTTGACCTGACTTGGATGGACATCGAAACGGCTGGCCAGTTGGGCCACCGTTTCTTCTCCCTTGAGTGACTCCAGGGCTACCCTGGCTTTGAAGGATGCGCTGTGTTTCTTGCGGTTTTCTTTCATGTTTTGCTCCTCTTCTGTTGGATTATTTTAGGGGCAAAACTCTACCTTAACAACCTGTCCTAATTTTGGGGACCATCTCACTTTTAGAAAGGGCAATTTTCTCGATCATCGGATGCGTGTTGCTGAGTCCTTTGCTATAATGGCTGCGGTGGTTACAGAAATTCCAAGTAGATAATGGTCAGAGTCGTGACGGCGCTTAATTAGCCAGACTTTAAGCGTCATTACCTGGAACGTTTGCTCATACGTACCAACCCGAGTTTTGCGCTGGATGATTGTAAATTATGCGTATATGCTATATTACTGATGGTGATGTAGTTGACACTAAAAACTGGTTGACCTATTTTGCCCAAAGAGGACACCAGGTCCATCTGATTTCGCCCAGGGTTAGAGAAGGATACATCGAAGGCGTACTACTTCATCGCTTAGTAAATATACTACCCGGGCTATGGCCCATTTCCAGATATCTCAGCGGCCTTTCATGGATAGTTCAAGTTCGAAGATTGGTGAACAAGCTAAAGCCCGATATTATTGATGTCCATTATATCACTATATATGGCTACCTTGCAGTTGCTTCCGGGTTTCACCCCCTAGTTATGGGTGTATGGGGATCCGATATACTTGTTGATCCTGAGCAAAATATCATTTATAAATTCTTTACCGGGCAAGCGCTAAGAAAAGCCGAGCGGGTAATCTGCGTCTCGCCTGCGCTCAAGGAAGAGGTCACGAAGTACGGAGTAAATCCCGGACTGATTGATATAGTCTATATCGGTACTGATACGCAAGAGTTTAGTCCGGACAAGAGAAATGCCGACGTTTTTCAAAAGCTTGGCATACCTGCTTCATGTCCGGTAGTGATAAGCACCAGAAGCCTGGGGCCTATCTACAACATAGAAACGCTGGTCAGGGCCATACCGCTCGTTCTGAAGGAAGTCCCCGAGGCAAGATTTATAATTGGAGGACAGGGCGAACAACGAAACTACCTGGAGAAACTGGCAAAGGATTTGGCAATCTGCGATTCAGTCAGGTTCCCGGGGTGGATTCCGGGCGAGGATTTGCCGGTATATTTGGCATCATCAGATGTGTATGTTTCTACCTCCCTGTCCGATGGCACTTCGACCAGCTTATTAGAAGCAATGGCCGGCGGCCTGGCGCCTGTAGTCACCGATATAACTGCCAACCGGCCGTGGGTTGAAGACGGGCAGAACGGCTTTCTTTTTCCGGTTAAAAACCATGAAATCCTGGCGGCAAAAATAGTGTACTTACTTAAGAACACAGAATTAAGAAATAAATTCGGCCAGGCTAACAGACAGCTAGTACAGGAAAAAGCCGAATTCCATAAGGAAATGGCCAAGGTTGAGCAAATCTACCTCAAACTGGTTGCAAAAGCCCGGGGACAGTCGTTAGACAATCATATCCCTTAAACCATCTTCAAATGACACCTGTGGTTGCCATTGCAATAATCTCTTTGCTTTTGAAATATCAGCAACCGTATCCATAACTGCATTCTTCTTTCTTTCATGCCTGTAAACGATACTACACTCAACCCCTGCCAATTTTACAGCCAAATCAACAATATCTGATACTTTATGACTTACCCCGGCTCCAATATTAAACACCTCAAAACCTGATCCGGAGTAGCTGGCAGCTTTAATAAAGGCTTCAACTCCATCCGTAATGTACAGGAAATCTCTTCTTGGTTCAGCATCAAGTAACTCAATTCTCTGGCTTGCTAACTGTTTCAAGATGGACGGGATCAGGAAATTGCCGCTCTGCCCTTTACCATAGAGATTAAACAATCTCAATATCACGCATTTCAATCCGTAGTAAACATGATAGGCCCGGAAAACATTTTCAGCAAGCAGCTTGCTTACAGCGTAAGGATTAGTAGGGCTTAATGGGTGTTTCTCATCAACCGGCAAGTACTGCGGTTGACCATAAAGATATGAACTTGCAAAGACCACCTTCTCGACTTTGTGTAACCTGCAAAACTCTAGTACGTTGACAGTCCCCGCTACATTAACCTCAAATGTCTCCCTGGGATTTTCAAAACTGTAAGGAATCGAGGTGATACCTGCTAGGTGATAGACCGTACCCACCTCTCCCATCTCTTTTATTTGTTGCCAGTCCCTTATATCGATGCTCTTGCCCCTATGGTCATTCAGGGTGACAACATCCAGGCCTCGCATATGCAGGCTATTGACAAGATTCCTGCCTACAAATCCTGTGCCGCCTGTGACAAGAATTTCCTTATCAGCAAGCCCCATATTTAAGTGTCCATAGTCAAATACCCAACTGCCCTTTGATCTGCTCTATCTCTTCGTTGGCCTTATCGTAATCTGCCGGCCGGCCGATATCCAGCCAGTAACCATCAAAAATGAAGCCCTTAACTGTTTCGCCTGAGCTGATCAAAGTCCTGACGAGGTCGGGAAAATCCAATCTCTCACCGGCGTTAATATACTTCAAGACCCTGGGATTAAAAATATTAACACCTATGCTGACCAGGTAACTCAGCGTTGGTTTTTCAATATATTCTCTTATGCTATTAGTATCATCTATTTCAACTGTGCCAAAATCGATATAGACCTCCCTCTTCTTTAAAGCAACGGTGGCGATACTGCCGTTTCGTATGTGTTCGTCGATCATCTCTGAGTAATTCAATGTAGTCAGAGTATCCCCGTTGATCACCACGAAAGTATCCGTTAATTCTTCTTTCAAGGAACCCAGGTTGCCGGAGGTACCGAGCGGCTTCTCCTCCTTAAAATACCTGATCTTAGCCCCGACCCGGCCACCATCACCAAAGAAATTCATGATCAGTGCACTCATATGCCCTACTGTAATTATTATGTCTTCAATACCGTGGGCTACCAACTGATTAAGTATGATCTCAAGAATAGGCTTCTCGCCGATAGGCATCAGGGGTTTTGGAAAAACGTTTGTATAGGGCTTTAACCTGGTTCCCCGGCCGCCTGCAAGGATCACTGCTTTCATGAATAAGCCTTAAATATTGTAATAATCTGATTTATATTTTTTCAAATTGCCTGCTATCCACTCTATGGTCTTTTCCAGGCCTTGATCAAAACTTATGCCCGGTTCCCACCCTAACAGTCTTTTGGCCTTGCCATTATCACACCACAACCTGTCTACTTCGCTGTTGGGCGGCCTGCAACGCACAGGATCTGCCACAACTCGCTTAGAGCCGCCAACTATAGCTACCACCTTCCTGGCCAGATCGCCAACTGCGATCTCAAAATTGGAGCCTATGTTGATGACATCACCGATGGAGTTCGCTGATTCTGCTATCTTGATAAAACCGGCTACCATATCTTCAACGTATGTATAATCCCTGGTCGGCTCCAGTGAACCAAGTTGTATTTCATTCCTCGTCAGCGCCTGGGTGATTATTGTGGGTATGACTGCCCTTGCCGATTGCCTTGGTCCAAATGTATTAAATGGCCGGATTGTAGCTACCGGAACGCCGAATGACCGGAAAAAGCTCTCGGCAATGGCATCAGCACCGATTTTGCTTGCCGAATAGGGAGATTGTCCCTGCAAAGGATGTATTTCATCCATGGGCACATATCTGGCTGTTCCATACACTTCGCTGGTAGACGTATGCACGACCTTTTCACTATCACTCTCCCTGGCAGCAACCATTACATTAAGTGTCCCTATGATGTTGGTCTCTATTGCTTCCCTGGGATGCACATAAGAATATGGTATGGCTATTAACGACCCCAGGTGGAAAATCAGTTGCACGTCGTTTGCCGCGCTGCGCACCGCATCACTATCACGTAAATCTCCCATAATCACTTCGACATGCTTTAGCTTTTCTTGAGGAAGAAACTCGAGCAGTCCCCAGTCATTGCGGGAGTTATATTTGACAAACGCCCTGACATGGGCACCCTGTTCTACAAGACGTTCGACTAAATGGCTGCCGATAAAACCGCCTGCGCCTGTTACCAGGACTGTTTTTCCATCCCACGTCATGGCACTAATTATCCCAAAATGTGTTGCTAATGGCAATACGAGGCGTATCACAGCAACAACAATTGACTTTGGTACGGGCAGAAATATAAAATACTCCTCCGAAGGTAAACAAAAGCCGCCGCAAGGCAGCAAAATAGACCTGCCTGAATCAAAATGACGTTAAGCATAATCAATATAGCCAAGAATTCCTTGAAATTCAGCGTGGTTTCGGTTATTTCCGCGCTTTTGGGATTAGTTGTAACCCTCTATGTAGCTACGGTATTGGCTCCGGAGCAATACGGGGTATACGGTTTCCTGTCATTGTGGCTGCTGTATGCCGGCCTTATAGGTCCGGGGATTTTAAGTGCCGGGTACAGAGAAATGCCGGTTCTTTTTGGAAAAGGCCAGGAAGAAGAAGCATTGAGAATACAAAATGTCTCACTTTCATCACAAATGCTGTATCTCATAATGCCATTCGCTGTAATTCTTGGAGCTTCGTTCTTCTACCCAGATACGGATATGAAAATTGGCCTCGTCATAATAGCAGCGACCTATTTAACATCTCAGTTGGCATCTTCCTGGAGCGCAATGAATTTCGTCCGCGAGAAATTCAATACTATTGCCGCGGGGAATTTAGTATTTGCCGTTATATCCCCGGTAGTGACTTTGATTAGCATAAACTGGTTGGGCGTTTATGCATTATTAATGGCGCCACTGATCGCCAATATAATTCAGTGGGTTTACTACTTGAAATGGGGCCCGATAGACTATAGTTTTAAATTTGACTGGGGTGAAACTCTCCGCTTATTAAAAATTGGCGTTGTTCTCCAGGCATTAAATTTTGTGTATTGGGCATTCCGGCTGGCAGATAGAACGATTATCTCGGCAACGCTCCCGCTTGAACAACTGGGGCTTTATACATATGCCATGACATTTCTAATGTATGCGCTTACGATACCCACTAATTTTGGCAGTGTGCTGCAGCCAATTTTGTGGAGGGCGGCCGGCAAAGCCGCCAGTATCTATGAAGGCTTCCAGGACACCAGGAGGATAGCTGTTTACATGGCACTTGGTGTTGCCATCCTTATACCTGTGGCTCAATTGTTTTATTATCTCATAATAAATCTGATCGCCACTAAATATGCGGGCAGTATCCCCATATTCTATGTCCTGTCATACAACCTCTACCTTGTTTCGCTCTCAATTATTCCCGGCCTTGTGCTATCCGCCAGCATGGTGAACAGGCAGAACATCACCCTGTATATTTGGACAATCGGGCTGGCAGTAAGCATAGCCTTAGACCTGCTCACAATCAGCCTCGGTTATGGGGTAGTTGGCATCGCCTGGGTAACTATATGCGCGCAGGGCCTGGTAACACTTATATCCTTTGGCCTCATCAAGAAACATATTTTCGAGGATAAGAAAGGTTTCCTCCTATTCATGATAACAATTATGATCCCCTTCCTTGCAACCATCCCTTTCTATTTCCTGCATAACTATCTAAGCTCAATAGCTTCCAGCATATGGACTTTTACAGGTATCTCCTTAGCTGCGCAGTTGATTATATGGAGCCTGCTGATCGGTGTTTTTTACAGGGAATATCTATCAATTCACGAGATAAAGATATTGGTGAAAGAGATAAAGACCGTCTTAAAGATGGATGGCGCTTAAAAAGCGCCGATGATAAATAGTATCGATGTTGACAGTGCTCATTACTAATTGAAGTAACATTCGGCTAAGGGTTGCTATTCTGATCGGTTTTTCTATATACTTAGTTTCAAGGAAAGCCGGCAGGCACCGATACAGTCTGTGTTCCGGCCTAAAAGTAGATATACTTTTAGAAAGCTGAGTCAAGTGTACAATGAATAATACCCTGAAAAAAAAGCTACGGCGGCAAGAGTTAACCATAGGCAGTTGGATTACACTGGGCCATACCGCAATTGCTGAAATAATGGCGGCGGCTGGCTTTGAATGGCTGGTAGTGGACATGGAGCATAGTGTGATTACTCTTGATATTGCCCAACAACTAATACAGGTCATCGAAAACAGCGGCATTATTCCACTGGTCAGGGTTGGGGAGAACAATCCTGTCGTCATAAAGAGGGTAATGGATGCCGGTGCATATGGCGTAATCGTTCCCATGGTAAATACTAAAAAGCAAGCCGAAGCAGCTGTGAAGGCAGTCAAGTATCCACCGGTTGGCACTCGCGGTGTAGGCCTGGCTAGAGCCCAGGGATATGGTGATAAGTTTGATGAATATGCAGCTACTGTAAATCAGGAATCTGTAGTCATAGCCCAGGTAGAGCATATCGAGGCAGTAAATAATCTTGAATCAATCCTTTCTGTTGAAGGAATAGACGGCTGCATTATAGGTCCTTACGACCTGTCGGGTTCGCTGGGGAAACCAGGTGATTTTAATGACCCTTCCGTATTAGGGGCGCTAACAAAAGTGGAGCAGACCTGCAAAGAAAGGAAGGCTACTTTGGGAATGCACGTAATTCAACCAGACTATAGGCTGGTTATGGAAAAAGTCGCCAAGGGTTATAATTTCATAGCTTTTAGCCTGGATATCCTGTTTTTGGGCAACTCCTGCCGTGAGCAGATGACAAAGCTCCAGGCAAATGTGAAATGATTGATGAGTCCCTGATCAACCCCAACCTTGATAAGCTACATCAGCATTTTGACAGTGTTCTGGAAAAGTATTTTAAAGGCAGTCAACCTATCCTGGAGTATTTTGAACAAGCCAATTGCTATAATTGCGGCTCAATTGAGATAATCAACTCATTCGTTGTAAATAGGTTCAGGCACGTCAGATGCAGAAACTGCCATATGGTCTATGTATCCCCACACCTAAAAAACTCAATTGTTGACACTCTTTACAATGAACAGTACTATGCCGAGTATTATAAAATAAAACTAATTCCCTCCATCAATTACCGAAGAAATGTGCTGGCCATTAACAAGTATAACCAGATTGCCCGATACTTTGACCAGCCCGGTAGGGTATTGGATATCGGCAGCGGTCTCGGTGAAGTCCTCAGTGTCTTTCAGGAAAACGGCTGGAATTGCAGTGGTATAGAGTTCAATGAATTTGCTGCCGAATACTCCCGCAGGGAGTTTGGCCTAAATATTATCAACAGGAACATACATGACTTCGACTCATCAGATAAATACGATGTCATTATGCTGTGGGGTGTACTGGAGCATCTCTCTGATCCGCTCAAGATTTTAAAAAAGGTACATGAATTGCTGACGGATACCGGTATACTTCTCCTTGAGGTCCCCTCTGCCGACTCCGTTCTGGTCCGATACTACGAAAGAACGCAGAAGGCTGTAAACAGGATTATCGAGGGAGACCGCCATATCATGCTATTTTCTGTTCAGGGCTTCAGCGAAATGGCAGAAAAAGCGGGGTTTTCTCCTAGTGAAATATTATCAAACGGGTTAGATATCAGCACTCTTAATCGACTGGAATTAAATAATGAATTAGACCTTACCCGGGTTAACGAGTTGCAGGGATTGTTAGACAGTTCTTTACAGGGTGATTTGTTGCGGGGCTTTTTCAGACATAAGGTGGTCGGGTGAGAATAATAGGGATAATTCCGGCCCGGATGGCCTCTTCGCGTTTCCCTGGTAAGCCGCTGGTAAAAATATTGGGGACACCTATGATAGGGCATGTCTGGTTCAGGAGCAAGAGGAGTCAAACCCTTCAGGAGGTTTATGTAGCTACCTGCGATAAAGAGATCTTTGATTATGTGGAGTCCATTGGCGGTAAAGCTATCATGACCTCAGATTCTCATGAGCGATGCACTGACAGAATTGCTGAAGCGCTTGAGAAAATAGAGGCAATGACCAACAGCCAGGTAGATATAGTTGTCAATATCCAGGGTGATGAACCAATGCTATTCCCGGAGATGATTGACGAGGCAGTTGCTCCAATGCTGGCAGATGAGTCAATAGTAACGACCAATCTCATGGCGCCGATGAAGACCGCAGAGGAGCATGAGGATCCGAACGAAGTGAAAGTAGTGGTTGACAACAGTAATTATGCGCTGTATTTTTCAAGGGAGGCCATCCCCTCCCGAAAAAAGGGGGCAACTCAGCTACCAATGTTGAAGCAGGTATGCATTATTCCATTCAGGCGGGACTTCTTGTTCAGATTCAACCGGCTTGATCCAACTCCACTGGAAAAAATCGAGTCTGTGGATATGTTGCGAGCTATGGAGCATGGATATAAAGTGAAAATGGTTCTAACCAGGTTTGAAACTTATAGCGTGGATACGCCTGAAGACCTGAGGAATGTTGAACAGAGAATGAAGAATGACCCTTTACTGAGGAGGTATTACAATTAAGAGCTTTCTTAAAAAGATTATGCCCAAAAGTGAACTGCACAATGAAAAAGGCTTTAATAACTGGAATAACCGGGCAGGACGGCTCTTACCTTGCTCGCTTACTTCTGGATAAAGGGTACCAGGTATATGGAACGTACAGGCGTCTATCGTCTCCTAATTTCTGGCGCCTGCAATACCTTGATATTTTTAAAAAAGTTAGCCTGGTTCCTGTGGATCTGACCGATTCCTCCTCATTGTATGAGGCCATCGAGCGCAGCCAGCCAGACGAGATCTATCACCTTGCCGCTCAGAGCTTTTCTGGAGTCTCGTTTGAGCAACCTGTTGGATATGGCGAGGTTAACGGTCTGGGAGTTACAAAGCTTCTCGAAGCTATCAGGGGGATTAACCTGAAAACCAGGCTCTACCAGGCGTCTACGATTGAATTGTTTGGTGCCGGAGAAAACCGACCCCTTACGGAGAGCACGGCTTTTAAGCCTGCGAACCCATATGCTGTGGCAAAGCTTTATGCCTACTGGATCGCCACAGTGTACCGGGATGGGTATGGGATGCATATATGCAATGGGATAATGTTTAACCACGAGTCACCTTTGAGAGGCCTCGAGTTTGTGACGCGCAAGATCACAAATGCTGTAGCCCGTATTAAGCTCGGCCTGGACAACGAGTTAAAACTGGGGAACCTGGACTCGAAAAGAGACTGGGGATTCGCGCCGGACTACGTAAAATCGATGTGGCTTATGCTGCAGCAGGATAAGCCGGAAGACTTTATTATCGCAACTAACGATACCCACACGATCCGTGAATTTGCGGAGAGGGCATTTACAGTTGCCGACCTTGACTGGTATAAATATGTGAAAGTGGATAAACATCTACAGCGCGAATCCGATATTAATTTTTTACAGGGTGACTATTCAAAAGCACGTGAAAAGTTCGGGTGGGAGCCGGCCACTCGCTTTGGGGATCTGGTCGAGATTATGGTAAAGGAGGATATCAGCCGCTGGGAGAGGTGGCGAAAAGGGGAAATTTTCGCCTGGGATGCCCTGAACTATTCGGGCTGAAAACAGCGGAACCACAACTATGGCGAAAGTGGCGCTAGTAACAGGAATCACGGGGCAGGATGGCGCTTACCTGGCGGATTTTCTGCTGGGGAAAGGCTACAGGGTACATGGCACCTACCGCAGGCTTTCTACGCCGAATTTCTGGCGCCTGCAGTACCTGGATGTCTTCGAAAAGGTCGATCTCATACCAGCCGACCTTGTTGATTCGTCTTCGATTTTCGAAGCCATCAGGATCAGTAAGCCGGATGAGATCTACCATCTGGCCGCCCATAGTTTTGTGGGAGCTTCGTTTGAACAACCTGTGGCCTCAGGCCAGATGACGGGCCTTGGCGTTACCAGGATCCTTGAAGCAGTCAGGTTGATCAATCCACGTATCAGATTTTACCAGGCTTCCAGCAGTGAGCTTTACGGTAATAGCGGCGCGGAATTGCAGGACGAAGACACTTTATTCAAACCCGCCTCCCCATACTCTGCCGCCAAGTTATATGGTTATTGGATTACACGCCTTTACCGCGAGCATCATGGCATCTTTGCCTGCAATGGAATTCTATTCAATCACGAATCACCTTTGAGAGGCCTGGAATTTGTTACACGGAAAATAACTAACGCCGTTGCCAGGATTGCATTAGGCATTGAAAAAGAGCTGTGGCTGGGCAACCTGGCGCCCAAGCGTGATTGGGGTTATGCTCCAGAATATGTAAAAGCCATGTGGTTAATATTGCAGCAAAAACAGCCCGATGATTTTGTCATTGCTACAGGTGAAACTCACACCGTGCAGGAATTCGCCGAAAAAGCTTTCAGCGTTGCTAACCTGGACTGGCAGAAATATGTGAATACAGACGATAAATATCTCCGCCCTGTCGATGTAGGATATCTCAGGGGCGACTCCACTAAGGCCAGGGACAGGTTGGGCTGGCAGCCCGAGGTGGAATTTGAATCCCTGGTGGATATAATGGTGAAAGAGGACATAAACCGCTGGGAAAGATACAAGCGCGGAGAGATGTTCCCCTGGGATGCATCAAATTATCCCTCTGAAAACAAAATTACCTCCAGGATGCGCAAATAATCTTTTCCCCACGGAAATTATCGATAATCCATATTAGGAGAGGCTAAGGGTATGCTTTACTTATTTGTTGCCATAACAATAATGGGCGTTGTCAGCGCGCAGCTACTGCTGAAAAAAGGCCTGTCCGATGTAGGATTCATTCCAACCCAGTTAAGCGACCTCCTGCCTTTTTTCATAAAGGCTTTCACAAATGTATATGTTTTATTGGGTTGCTTCTGCGCAGTGATAGCAGCGCTCTCATGGATAACCGCCGTCTCAAAATCAGAATTAGGGCACGTTTATCCTTTGATAGCCCTTGACTTCGTGCTGGTGGCGATATTGAGCACTCTGCTTTTTAAGGAAACCATCTCCCTCACCGGCTGGATAGGTATCCTGTGTGTTTGTACGGGTGTCTTTTTAGTGGTGAGAGGTTGACAAAATTATTAACTTTATTAGTCAATTAAATAAGGTTGATTTTCTTTAAATCCTTCTGTTTTTTAAAAATGGCAAAAGTTTCACCGGGTATTTTTAAAGTGAACTCATTATCTTTAAATAAATTGAACATTAATTTCCTGAATAAACTGGTGTTAATCAGTTTATCTAATGAGCTATATCTTTTCATCGAATTATAGAATGAATCGCAGGTCATAACGTATGGGTAAATTCCCATGTACTCTAACCGGAACCCATTATTTTCGAATAATTGGCACATAGATTTACGTGAGAAATATTGTAGGTGTTGCCCCAGGAAATACCACCATCTTTTTCTGAGTAATTTGGATGTAATCGAATCAATATCACCAGTCCAAATGCATACAATGCCATCATCCTTTAATAAATTGCAGATATTAAAAATCTCTGACGCTGGAAATTCAAAGTGCTCAATTACACCCCATAACGTAACTATATCATACGAATTCATATACGGTAATTCTTTAATCTGGCATTTATGGACCACAAGCCCTTTTTGTTCCGCTATTTTTGCGGACCAAGTTGCGAGTTCCAAACCGTCTACTTGATATGTTTCTTTTGCAATAATCATAAAATCACCGGTAGCGCAACCTATATCAAGCAACTTTCCACCTTTTTTTAATTTTGAAATAGTTTGAATTACCCTTCTTGCTGTCGCTATTCTCTGGCTTCGAAGTTTTAGATATGAAGAATCAATATAGTTATCGATATAATTTGAATGCAAGTCACGAGGCCGGGGTGAACAATAGCAATGACTGCAAATAGAACATCTCACAATTCGATAAGTCTGATTTCTATTTTTCCCGTAGGTATAATCAAAAGACGGCAAGCTATTCCCAAGTGTATCAACATATATGATTTTATAACCTGCTGATCCGCAAATAGGGCAGGGATACTCTATCTTATCCAGAGAGTCTATCATTCACTTTTCCGCAATTATGACACAATGTGTAAACATATCGTGGATACCAAAGTAACATTCTATTACTTTAAAATTTGCCTTTTGAAATATCGCGATGGCATGTGACTTTGACTGAATTCTGGTAATTTCCTGAGGATATCGTAATATTTCATTAAGTAACTGCAGCCGTTTTCCTATAACGGATATGACTTTAAAAAAACGCACGCTCAATCCGAATTCTGGCGGCCAAAAAATTAGTAACCTGCCTCCCGGTTTCAGTACTCGATTAAACTCGCTTAGTATTATATCAATTTGATCTTCGGTAAAGTGCTCCATTACACCAAGGTTATATACGCAATCAAAAGTTGCCGTATCAAACGGTAAATATAAAATATTACCTTGAACAGCATTTGCATATTTACCATTTGTATTATTATATAAGTTGATTGCCTTTATAGAAAAATCAAGTGCAATAATACAAAATTGTTTATTTATTGACTGGTCGACGTCTCCACTTCCACACCCTGCATGCAATGCCATCGCATTTTTATTTACATATTTGTTGACAAAGTGGCCCAATGCATTAATAAAGATGAGATTTCGATAAATATTAGCTATAAAGTGGTATAAGCTACCTGAGGCCAGTTTATCCTCATTCCAATACTTGTCCCACTGATCTATCGAAGTATTCTTTTGGAACATACCAAATACAACGTGGATGATAATGTTTAATTGATAACCAATGCCTGTCTATTGAATTTAGAAAGGAAGAAGACCCTTATTAGTGTAAATAGTGCAGCTTCAATATCCTTAAGTTTCATTTTTGAATGACCGTAGGTACGGGCAGGTAAAATGATAGGTATCTCTCTGATAGTGAATTTGTTCAGATATAAAATAAACAGGCTTTCAAAAAAGAATGGATAACTATCCGAATGGACCAAAGTAAATAGTTTTAATGGAATCCTGTCTAATTTGTATAACCTGAATGCGTTCGTTGAATCATAGCGGAGATTAAGGGATATCCGTAAAACAATGTGTACGCAATTAGTCCATATTTTCCTATGTATACTCCATCCTGGCATACTACCTTTTTTAATAAAACGCGATCCCACTATTACGTCGCCCTCGTTCCCACTAGCTATTAGGTTTATTATGCTGCTAGGATTATGCGAGTAATCAGCATCCATAGTAATTAAAGTTGAATAGTGATTTAAATAAGCCCATTTAATACCTTCCAGATGAGCGCTGCCGATCCCTAATTTATAGTGGCGGTGAATGACTTTAATATCATTATTTGGCAAAGCGAGTCCATCAAGAATGGCACCTGTACCATCTGGAGAATTATCATCGATAAATAGAAAATCTAATTCAAGGTCAAGGGCATTAATTTCTCTATAAATCTTTTCAATGTTCTCCCTCTCATTGTACGTTGGTATTAAAACAAGTGTTCGATTATTCATAAAATTGACTGTTTCTATTAATTAATCAATGGATATTGAATACACCTTATGGATTCAAATCACCGTCCTATCGTTTTTCAATTCCCGATGATCTCTATTTCCGGCAATGGTATTATGAGTCTTCCACCCTTTTTCAGATATGCTCTCTCTCTTTCAAGGAAATTATCTCTGAAATGCCAGGGGAAGACGAGAAAGTAATCAGGGTGAATAGCTCTAGCTTCTTGCTCCGATATTATTGGTATCCATGTACCCGGTGTGAAAGCACCAAACTTATCCTGGTTTACCTCTGCAATGCACGGTAGCAGTTCCCGTGTTATTCCGCAATACTGTAGGATAACATTACCTTTGGTGGACGCGCCATAACCGACCACCTTTTTGCCTTGCCTTTTCAGGTTAATTAACAGTGCTTGGAGTTGCTTTCTATGATCCTCCACCTTGTTCCCAAATGCGGAATATGGTTTAGCCGTATCAAGACCCATCCCCTTCTCCCTATCAAGTACATCGCGTACGTCGCGCGTGCACTCACTTAAGTGCGACCCAGCTTTTGCGACTGTAAGCTTGAAGCTACCACCGTTTATATCATTGAACTCAATATCGATGATCTTCAAGCCCGTTCGATCCAGCAGCCACTTTATCTGCTTCAGGCAATAATATTCTAAATGCTCATGGCAGATGGTATCGTAGGCATTCCTTTGCAACATGAGCGGCAGGTAGCTTTGTTCCAATACCCAGATACCCTCCTCATCAAGTATTTCACTAATCTGGTTCACAAATGTCATTGGATCTTCTAAGTCATAGAACATGGCAATAGATGTGATTATGCGCGCACGCTTATTCCCATATAGGTGCCTTATAGCTTGCGCCGAGAAAAATTCTGCTAAGATTTTCACATCATCACTGTAGTATTTGCGGAACTTCTGCGCAGTGGGATCAATCCCCATCAAGATTGCCCCGCATTTCGGATAGAATCCCAGTAGCGTGCCATCATTGCTACCTATGTCAATTACCAGATCTTCGGACCTCAGGGAAATAAACACAAGGCTTTTCCCCACAACATCCTTAAGGTGTGAAACCATTGAATTATTTAACCCTGAACGATATCCGTAATTGCTACCATACATCTCATTGCAGTCGTATGAATGGCGCAGTTGTACCAGACCGCAACAAGTATCCTCCCCATCGACTTTGCACCGAACCAACTCCAGCGGACCTTGCGTGATGATTTCATCAATGCTCCTGGGAAATACGCCCGTTAGGTTCTGCATTCCAAGATCGATTATAGGGACAAGCTTAGAATTGCCGCATATCCTGCACCGCTTAGTTTCTTTGATCATAAAAGAGACCCGCTAATCTCAATGACTATTATAGTCTCGGTATATATTAACATGAATTAAACACATGACAATTAATTCTCCGTAAATATCCGCTAGTCAACCTCCTTTCGGACCTGCAAGAGTAGCCACATGCCAATTCCAAGTATGGCATGTGACAATGATACCATACCCGTATTTGGAAAAAAATATTAGCTGGCTACCTTGCCTACAGCTCCTGCGATGAACCGCTCTTCATTAAGACAGGGTGTGATCGCAAATACCGTATTATCAGCCAGAACAGTGCATGTCATAGTGGATAAAATAGTATATATAAACCGAACGAAAGTCAATGCTGGAACACCTGAGTCCGAAACCCAGTTCTTGAAATGCGGCCTCCGTTATCACGGTAGTTGGTCGACAAGTACGCTTCTGGTTGGTGCCCATGCACCCCAGCCACCACTGTTGCCCGCCTTTACTCTCCAATAATAAGTTGTGCACAACGATAGTCCCGGGACGGCCTGTATCGTGTTGTTTCCAATGTCGGCATCGAACATGCTTGTGCCGTCGAAGGCTTGCGTGGTATTGACCTGGAGTTGGTATTTGGATGCTCCGGTTGATGTTCCCCACTGGAAAGTTATGGAAGCGCCCGGCTCCAGGAGGGACGGTGCAGATGGCGGAGTGGGCGGCTGTGTGTTGCCCCAGCCGGTAATGCCTTCATAGGCCCCGGTACTGTTGATAAGGCCGGAAGGTG
>CAYVBI010000023.1:0-139 GCA_964448985.1 uncultured Dehalococcoidales bacterium | reverse complement strand
CCGTTAAGCGTGGCCGTAGTTGCCGTGATGTCCGTTGCGCCGGAGGCATTGGTTACTATTGGCGCAGACGGCCCCGGGGGTGATCCCCAGCCGGTAATGCCTTCATAGGCCCCGGTACTGTTGATAAGGCCGGAAGGTG